>JAHBAO020000068.1 GCA_018500065.2 Octadecabacter sp.
GCGAATTCCAAGCCAAACAATCTGTTGGAACAGTCAAACGCCGCTTCGATCATGCGGTCCAGTTGCAGATAGGGTTTAAGTTCCGCCTCATTCAGATCATGTTCTTCTGCACGCCGCTTTTCACTGTAATAACGCCAATCCCACGGCTCAAGCGGGCCGGTTTCGCCATCCGTGTGCATGGTGGCTTGTAAGACCTGCGCATCGGCTTCAGCGGCGGATTTGGCGGGTTCCCAGACTTGCATCAAAAGCGCACGCACGGCGTCGGGCGTTTTGGCCATTTCGGTTTCAAGCTTGTAGTCGGCAAAGCTGTCATAGCCCAAAAGGTTCGCGCGTTCTGCCCGCAGTGCGAGGATTTCAGCGGCCAGTGCGCGGTTGTCTGTTTCACCGCCGTTTGCCCCGCGCGAGGTCCACGCCTCATAGGCCTTTTCGCGCAGATCGCGCCTTTCGGAGAACTGCAAAAACGGCACGATCAGCGAGCGCGACAGGGTAACGACGGGCCCGCCAGCGTCCTTGTCTTCACCAGCAGCCGTCGCCGCCTGAACCACAAATTCAGGCAGTCCCGCCATGTCATCCAGCGGCATGAACCAGCTGCGTTCATCGGCCAAAAGGTTTTGCGTGAACTGGGTCCCAAGCACACTTAGCCGTTGTTTTACTTCGGCCAGACGGTCGGCAGCATAGCCCGATAGCTGCGCGCCGGAGCGTACAAAGTTACGATGTACCAACATCAGAACACGCTGTTGTTCGTCAGTTAAATCAAGACTTTCGCGTGCGTCCCACAGCGTTTCAATCCGTGCAAACAGGTCAGCGTTTGCGGTGATTTCCGAAGAATAGGCCGACAGCAGTGGCGAGAAGTCCCGCATCAAACCTTCGCGCACCTCATTGCTGTCCGCGCCTGCGACTGCAAAAAACGGCGAGAGCGCTTTTTCGAGGGGCGCGTCGGCCAGTGACAGCGCCTCAATTGTGTTGGCAAATGTCGGCTCGGACCCATCGGTAATTGCTGCAATCGACGCACGCGCCTCCTCCAAGGCCTCCTCAAGGGCGGGGGCGAAATGGGCGTCTTCGATCAAATCGAAAGGCGGCAATTCGAACGGGGTATCCCACGGGGCGCGTAGCGGATTGGTCATGAAAATCTCCTTTGTAGTCAACCTAGTCAGCTACGGCGCTTGGTTCCACAGCCAACTTAACCACTCGGCGTTTTCTGCCGCAATTGTCGTTCCAATCGACGCAGCGCGAGACTGAGGCCGATGGTCATGGTGAGGTAAATCAGCGCCACAACGTTATAGGTTTCAAAATAGCGAAAATTGCCTGCCGCTGTGATCTTGCCCGCCTGTGTGACGTCCAGCACCCCCAGAACCGACACCAACGAACTATCCTTTACCATCGCGATGAAATCGTTGCCCAAGGGGGGCAAGATACGACGAAAGGCTTGCGGGAACACGATGTGGCGAAATCGGTGCCACGACCGCAGGCCAAGGGCCTCTGCCGCTTCGATCTGACCCTTTTCAACACTCTGCAATCCGGCGCGAAAGACCTCAGCGATGAAGGCAGAATAGCCAATTGTCAGCGCGATCGTCGCGCGCCACAGCATACTGAAATCACGATTGCGGATGGGGTCTTGGCCCAGCCCTTCGACCACCCAGTTAAACCCCGCAACAAGGAGCGGCGCCAACACAAACGCCACATAAAGCAGCAACACGATAATCGGCACACCGCGCACGATCTCGATATAAAGTCGCGCAATCTGGCGCACGACAATCCAGCGCGACAGGGACATCAGCGCAAGGCCAAGGCCGATACTTGCCGCCAGTGCAAAGCCAACAAACGTGACGAATAGCGTTATTTTTATGCCCTTGGACAGCGTGCGCAAGACGTCTGAATACAGATCATCCGCGACCACCTGCCAAAACAAATAGCCGCCCACCGCCAAAACGATGAGCAGCCAATACGGGAAATCCCGATCTTGCTGGGGCGTTATCACGCGGGATTACTCGCCGAGTTTATAGTCCAAGAACCAACGCACATTCAGGGCCTCAATGGTGCCGTCCGCCTGCATGTCCGCAATTGCAGCGTTGATCGGCTCAACAAGATCAGAGCCTTGCGGGAAGATGAACCCGAAGTCTTCCGTCCCAAGCTTTTCACCGACAATCTTCAGCCCACCATCGGATGCTTCAACATAACCATTCGCAGCAGTGCCATCTGTTAACACAAGATCAACGTCGCCATTGCGCAACGCCGCGACACCGGCACCAAAAGTTTCAAACAGCGAAATGCGCGGGTTGGCCTCATCAGCGTCCAGCACGTCATAGACGGCAACATAAAACGGCGTTGTTCCCGGTTGCGCGGCGACAAGCAGGTCATCATCGGCGGCAAAACTTGCAGCATCCATGAAACGGTCTTCATCACCGCGGACCAGCATGACCATTTCGGATGTCATGTAAGTATCTGAAAAATCAACGATCTCGGCGCGATCTTCACGAATGGTGATGCCCGTCATACCCATGTCAAACTGGCCTTCAGACACCGCAGGGATCATCGCGTCCCAGCTGATGTTTTCATAGGTAATCGTGGCGTTCAAACGCTCGGCGACTTCTGCCATTGCGTCATATTCCCAGCCAACAGCATTCCCGTCACCGTCAACAAATTGCAGCGGCGGATAGGCGTTTTCCGTCACGACGACGATTTCACGGCCTTCAAGGTTTGGCAAATGACCATCGGCCAGCGCAGTGGTTGCGAAAAGGGCGGCGGTTGCAGCGATTAAATGAGTCTTCATGGCAGTCTCCATCAGGTTGATTAACGTCGATTATGGCGCAGCAATTTTTCGTGGCAAGCGCTAGTCGCAAATCGGGCAATCAGGGCGCGGTTTTACAGTGATGATGCGCGTTTCCCCGTAAAGTGCATCATAAATAAGCAGCCGACCGCGCAACCCCTCGCCCGCGCCTGTCAGCGTTTTGACCGCCTCAACCGCCATCATCGACCCCAACACCCCGGGCAGCGGGCCTAGAACGCCTCCTTGCGCGCAACTTGGCACCAAAGACGGATCGGGTCTTTCGGGGAAAATGCATTGATAACAAGGTGTACCAGCATGCGAGGCATATTCGCTGATCTGCCCTTCCCACTGTGTTAACGCCGCTGAAATCAGTGGCTTACGCGCCATAACACAGGCTTCATTCACCAAATACCGCGTGTCGAAGTTGTCCGTGCCATCAAGAACAAGATCATATTCAGCAACCAAATCCGCAGCGATTTCAGGGGTCAAACGCCGCTGATATGGCTTTACGGTAACAAACGGGTTCAGCGCGTTCATCGCCTTCGCGGCCGATTGCACCTTCGCCATCCCGATGCTTGCATCCGTGTGAATGACCTGCCGCTGCAGGTTGGAATTGTCGACAACATCGTCGTCAATCACCCCGATCGTACCAACGCCAGCGGCCGCAAGATATTGCAACGCCGGAGCGCCCAAGCCCCCTGCCCCGATGACCAAAACAGACGCATCTTTCAGCGCCTTCTGTCCCGCCCCGCCGATTTCACGCAATACGATATGGCGTGCATATCTGGTCAGTTCGGTGTCAGAAAACGGCCCTTGGTCTTCACTTGATTGATCGCTTTCGCACGCCGCAGGTTTGGAACGCACACGCAGCGCGGAAAGCAAAAATGCGTACCCATAAGTAAAAAAACCTGCTGCTACGACAAATATCCACAGTTCCGGCTCACCACCTGTGTTCTGCCGGATTGGATGACCGTCCGGTAAAATCAGGTGCAATGCAATCACGCCAGCAAGCAAAGTTGCGATCATTGCAAACCGATAGGATCTAGGAAAACCCATCGCCAATCCGATGCCCCAAAGGGCTGCAGCCAAGCCTAAAACTATTGCCATTATCCAATCCCCTAAGCAGTCCCAGTCGAGCCGAACCCGCCTGACCCGCGTTCGGTTTCATCAACCGCGCCAACCTCGAACGTCGCTTGCACGACTGGTGCCACAACCATCTGCGCGATGCGCATTCCGTGTGTGATCTCAAAAGGGTCTTCGCCGCCATTTTGCACAATCACCCCAAGCGGGCCACGATAGTCACTGTCAATTGTGCCCGGGCTGTTTGGCAGGGTGATCCCATGCTTCAACGCAAGTCCAGACCGCGGCCTCACTTGCACTTCGTATCCGTCTGGGATGGCCAATCGCAGGCCGGTTGGGATCAAGGCTCTCGCGCCCGCAGCAAGGGTAACACTCTGACGATCAGTAAGATTTGCCCTCAGGTCGGCACCAGCCGCACCCGCTGTCGCGTACACCGGAAGCCCGAGCGTTTCATCCGCTCCATCAAACCATTCAAAAAGGACAGCCACCATCAGCCCAATGCCTCGGCGATCTTCTCAGCCAAACGTTGCGCCACTTGATCCTTGCCCATACGCGGCCAGTCCTCGGCACCGTCTTTCGAAATGAGGGTAACGTCGTTCTCCGACCCGCCCATAATCCCTGTGCTCGGCGACACATCGTTCGCCACGATCCAATCGCACCCCTTGCGCTTTCGCTTCGCTGTCGCGTTTTCGACGACGTTTTGGGTTTCTGCTGCGAAGCCTACGACAAGCTTTGGTTTTTGTGTTCCCGCACAAACCGTCGCTAGAATGTCAGGATTCTCAGCGAACGCCAAAACAGGTAACCCATTGCCATCTTTCTTTATTTTCTGATCGGCCGCGTGTTCCATACGCCAGTCTGCCACCGCCGCAGCAAAGACTGCCGCGTCTGCAGGAAGCGCCGCATTGACCGCCTCAAGCATCTGTTGCGCCGTTTGAACCGCAACCAGATTAACGCGCATCGGGGCAACAACATCGGCAGGGCCGGTAACAAAAGTCACCTCCGCACCAAGACTGAGCAGCGCCCGCGCAATCGCCGCGCCTTGCGCACCTGACGACCGGTTCGCGATGTAGCGCACAGGGTCAATCGGTTCATGGGTTGGGCCGGACGTCACCAAAACATGACGTCCCTTTAGGGGGCCATCATTTACTGCCGCTTCGATTGCTCCGACAATCTCCATCGGTTCAGCCATGCGGCCAAACCCAAATTCACCACAGGCCATATCCCCCTCATTGGGTCCACACGTCAAAATACCATCTTCATGCAAGGTTGCCAGATTTCGCTGTGTTGCCGCATGTTCCCACATGCGCACGTTCATAGACGGCGCAATCAGCACGCGCTTGTCCGTTGCCATCAACAGTGTTGAGGCCAGATCGTTCGCCAACCCAGCTGCCATTTTTCCCATCAGATCAGCCGTCGCGGGAGCAACGACCACCAAATCGGCGGCGCGACTCAACTCGATGTGGCCCATTTCGGCCTCATCATTCAAATCGAACAGGTCTTGGTAAACTTTTTCCCCCGCCAAAGCGGACACGCTCAACGGCGTTACAAATTCGGTCGCCGCCTTGGTCAAAACCGGCGTCACCGAATGCCCGCGCTCGCGCAATCGCCGGATCAGATCGAGCGATTTGAACGCTGCGATACCGCCACCGATTATCAACAGGATTTTCTTGCCAGCCATGCGCGTGCCCTCTCATTAACGTGCGAAGACTAGGGGTTAGCGCGGGCGGTGGCCAGTCACGATTACACTGTCGCCAAATGCGGGCGCTTTGCTTTTGTCGGTGTTCTGTTTACGAATTGCGCGACCCCTTGGATCACAGAAAGGTCCCACTTTGTCCTTGCCCAAATTCACATTCGTCTTAGGTGGTGCCGCTTCGGGCAAGTCTTCGTTTGCAGAAGCGCTTTGTTTTCAATCGACTAAAACACGCGTCTACATTGCAACCGCGCAATCGTTTGATGACGAAATGCGCGCAAAAATTTCCGCGCACCAAGACCAACGCGGTGCCGATTGGTTAACGCTAGAAGCGCCGACCGATGTCACAAGCGCCCTTAAATCGCGAACCGTTGGGGAAATCGTTTTACTGGATTGTGCGACCCTTTGGCTGTCCAACATCCTGCTTGCCGAACAGGACACTTCAGTTGCGTGTGACGGTCTTTTGGAGGCAATCGCTGCCTGCCCAGCACAGATCATTATCGTTTCCAATGAAGTCGGTCACGGAATCGTCCCTGACAACGCCCTTGCACGGCAGTTTCGCAATGCCCAAGGGCGCCTAAATCAGTCGCTTGCAGCGCAGGCCGGTTTGGTTGTGCATGTGATCGCAGGGCTGCCCCAAATTCTCAAAGGGGATAAGGACATGTTAACGTGACGGTCATCTATTGGGTCCGCCATGCACCCACCCATGAAAAGGCGTTTGTCGGCCATCGCGATGTCCCTGCGGATCTTTCTGATACGGCCCAAATCGCGCGACTGAGTGCCGCCTTGCCGCAAGATGCACTTGTCGTGTCCTCTGATCTTGCTCGGTCGATTGAAACCGCAACGGCGCTCCAAGGGCACCGCGCACGGCTTCCCCATCGCACCGGATTGCGCGAGTTTGATTTCGGAGATTGGGACGGGCTGCACTTTTCGGATGTTGCCGCAAAGTGGCCGGATCTTTCACGCGCCTATTGGCAAGATCCGGGGGATGTTGCCCCCCCAAACGGTGAAAGCTGGCACGGCGCTGCGGCGCGGGTGTCTGCAGATATCGCCGCGCTCGTCACACAGAACCCGCGCCGCGATATCATCGCCGTAGCACACTTCGGCGCGATCCTGACACAGGTGCAACAGGCCGCCGGCATCACGCCCTACGCTGCCCTTGCCCATCGGATCGACAATTATTCGATCACAGAAATTCAAGTCCGTCCGACCTACGGTGTCGCGCGGGTCAATCACGTTCCGTGAAGGTGCCCAACACACATTGCGATTTGCCTGAGTATAAACACCACCTTAGGTTTACCTCATGACATATCAACTAATCCTTGGAAATCGCTTGTATTTTAGCTGGTCCATCGCGGCCAACATGATGGTGGAAAAGTTTGGCCTGTCCGAACATTTCGACATCAAAATTGTTCTGCCACAAGAAGAAGCAGACGTTGCACGCTTTCTAAAAGACATTCCACCAGCACGAACTTTGCCAACAATGGTCACCCCAGAAGGTGCCGTCGTATCCGACAGTCTCGCAATCGCGGAAGAATTGGCATCGCGTTTCCCCGAAGCAAACATGTGGCCCGCAGACCCTACCAACCGCGCCGTTGCGCGAACTTTAGCGGCAGAAATGCATTCAAGTTTTGGCGGCTTACGCGGCAATTGGCCCGTCAACTTGCGCCATATTTTCAATGCTGCCGTCGCCCCTTCCGAGATCGAAAAAGAACTGGATCGGTTGGAAGTGATTTGGGCCAACGCACGGGAAAAATCCGGCTCAACAACGCCTTGGCTTTGCGGCGACTACTGCATCGCAGATGCAATTTTCGCGCCAATGGCTGCGCGTTTGGCGGCCTATAAATTTGACACGCGCCCTGTGACGAAGGCCTACGTTGCGGCACACCTTGCCGACCCTGCGTTTCAAAAATGGCGCGCCGACGGTTTGGAAAACGACCCCGTCATGCCAAAGTTCGACCTTGATCTGCCAACCCAACCTTGGCCCGACTGAACGATTCCTGTGTAATTTCAGAAGCGTTTACCATTCAGTAACCATCCCGCTGTTAATGATCATTAACGACAGGGAAAGGGTTTAGAATGGTGGCACGCGCCTACACGGTCGCGTTTGAAGGTGTGGAAGCGCGGCTGGTCGAGGTGCAATGCGCGACTTCCCCGGGGATGCCTGCGTTTTCAATTGTCGGCTTGCCTGACAAAGCCGTCTCAGAAGCCCGCGATCGCCTGCGCGCCGCGCTCAGCGCACTGTCTATCGCACTCCCGTCAAAGAAAATCACCGTGAACCTTTCGCCCGCTGATTTGCCAAAAATAGGTTCGCATTTCGACCTGCCCATCGCGCTTGCACTGCTCGCAGCGCTTGACGTTATCCCCCATGATAAACTGGCTGAAACCGTGGCCTTGGGCGAACTCTCTTTGGATGGAACGCTGGTTCCGGTTCTTGGTGCGCTGCCGGCAGCAATGGCGGCGGCCACTGAAAACAAATCTCTTTTTTGCCCTTTCGCCTGCGGTCCAGAGGCCGCTTGGGTGGATGCAGCGGCCGTTTTCGCACCGAAAACGCTGGCCGAAACACTGCGTCATTTCACCGGCCAAGCCCCGCTTTCGCCCGCCGAACCAGGCGAGATCGCACCGCTTCAGGGCGCGCGCGACTTCAGTGATGTGAAGGGGCAAGAAAAAGCCAAACGTGCGCTCGAAATCGCAGCAACCGGACGCCATCACGTCCTGATGGTCGGCTCCCCGGGCTCCGGCAAATCCATGTTGGCAGCGCGCTTGTCCAGCATTTTGCCGCCTCTCAGCCCCGCTGAGGCGTTAGAGACGTCGATGATCCACTCCCTTGCGGGATTGCTAAACGAAGGCGGCATCAACCGCGCCCGCCCGTTTCGCGAACCCCATCACACCGCGTCAATGGCTGCGATTGTTGGCGGTGGGCGCGGCGCGAAACCGGGGGAAATCTCGCTCGCGCACAACGGGGTTTTGTTCATGGATGAATTTCCTGAATACCCGCGCACCGTGCTTGAAACCCTCCGCCAGCCGGTAGAATCCGGTGAAGTCGTGGTGGCACGCGCCAATGCGCACGTTCGATATCCGTGTCGTTTCATGCTGATCGCTGCGGCAAATCCGTGCAAATGCGGGTACTTAGCTGACCCGATCCGCGCCTGCGCCCGCGTTCCTGTTTGTGGCGAAGAGTATATGTCGCGCATTTCCGGCCCGCTGATGGACCGTTTTGATTTACGCATAGAAGTTCCACCAGTGGCGCTTTCTGACCTGGACCTCCCACAATCTGGCGAAACCTCGGCAGCAATCGCAGCGCGGGTGGCCACGGGTCGCGCCGTGCAGGCTGCGCGGTTCGCGGGCACCGATATGCGGGTGAACGCCGACCTTGAGGGCGGTGCCCTGGAGGACGTCGCGGCACCGGATGCAGAGGGAAAAGACCTTTTGTTGCGGGTCGCTGAGCGTTTCGGCCTAAGCGCGCGCGGTTATCACCGCGTATTGCGGGTCGCGCGGACGATTGCGGATTTGGATGGGTCCGACGACGTGCGAAAACCCCATGTGGCCGAAGCTGTCGGTTATCGTTTGGCGCTTTCAAAAGAGCTTTGAACGAAAGCAGCTGCCTTGCGCATTGCGGCGTTGGCTTCGGGAAGGCGGCCGTCAAATATCTGCCAAACATGCGGCACCTGCGGCCAAGCATCGACAGTTCCACCTGTTATTTCGGCCATTCTCTTGGAATCGCTTAACAAAACTTCATCTTCGCCAACTTGAATAAGAACCGGCGGTGGGTTTTTGAACTCAGCAAAAAGCGGGCTGGCAAGCGGGTGGGAACTGTCCGCGCCGTTCAGGTAAAGATCGACGGCCTCTTTCATCCGGCTGACTGGAATCAGCGGGTCTTTGTCTCGGTTTGTTGTGATCGTTTCCCCTGACAACGTTAAATCCGTCCAAGGCGAAAACGCGAGGACGGCGGCAGGGCGTTCGTTTCGGGCTAGAACGGTCGACAGCAACCCGAAAACCAAATTCCCGCCCGCGCTGTCCCCTGCAATCACGATCTGATGTGGTTTCCATCCGGACGCGATCAAGTGGTCCCAAGCCTTGAGCACAGCAATCGGCGCGGCCGGAAACGGCGCATCCTGCAGCACCGGATAATCCGCCAGAAAAACGACAGCCTTGGTGCGCTTGGCCAATCGACCAGCAAACGCACAATAGCTGCGCTGAGATCCCGTCACGAAAGCGCCACCATGCAAGAACAAGATCGCGCGGTCCGTAATGGGTGTTCCGACGGTAATACGGCTAGACGGCCCATCTTGAACCGCTTTCAACCCCTTGGGTTTGCTAAACAAAAATGGCGCGCAGCGCTCGAAGGAACGGTTTGCTTTTTCTGGAGTGCCGGTGCGCTTTAACTTGGGCTTTACCAACCAGCGCATCCCAAACGTCAGCAGACGTAACCGAATTGATGGGGCAATCATGGGCGTTTGGCCTCAATCGCCTCCCAAATCGTGGCGGCGATGTTCACGTCATCAAAACGCTCAAGCTCTTGAATTCCGGTTGGCGATGTCACGTTGATTTCGGTCAGGTAATCACCGATCACGTCAATCCCGACAAAGACCTGGCCTTTCTCACGCAAAAGCGGGCCAATGCGGGCGCAAATCTCGAGGTCGCGTTCCGTCATGCCGATCTTTTCCGGGCGACCGCCTACATGCATGTTTGAACGGGTTTCGCCAGCAGCAGGAACGCGATTGATTGCACCAACGGGGTCGCCATCGACAAGGATAATGCGTTTGTCGCCAGCGCTGACGTCTGGCAAAAACTTCTGCATAATCAATGGCTCGCGGTTAATTCCTGCGAACAATTCATGCAGAGAGGCGAGGTTGCTATCCCCCTTCGACAGCTTGAAAACACCGGCCCCACCATTACCATAAAGCGGCTTGAGGATCACATCACCGTGGCGTGCGCGGAACGCTTTCAGCGTTTCAAGGTCGCGTGCAATTGCGGTTGGCGGTGTCAGATCAGGGAAATCAAGCACAAGCAGCTTTTCCGGATAATTGCGCACCCAAAACGGATCATTCACAACCAATGTATCCGGGTGAACACGATCCAAAATATGGGTCGTCGTGATGTACCCCATATCGAAGGGCGGGTCTTGGCGCAGCCAGATCACATCGACATCTGCAAGGTCCTGTTCACGCATTTCGCCAACTGTGAAATGGTTTCCAACTTCGCGTCGCACAACCAAATCTTGCCCGCGCGCAAGAACGCGGTTTTCTTGATAACTCAGTTGATCAGGCGTGTAATAAAACAGTTTGTGCCCGCGTGCCTGTGCTTCTTCGGCTAGGCGAAAGGAACTATCAGCGTTGATATCAACACCGTCAATCGGGTCCATTTGAAAGGCAACGGTCAAGGGTTTTACAGCGGTCATAATGGGGTCCATCAAAAAGGGTCTACCCTACATGGACCCAGCCTAAGCCAAGCGCAATGATCAGGCGGCCATAAATGCGTTTTCAATCACTTCCACACGACCCTTTTCGTCCACCAGTGCAAGATCAAACCGAACATCTGTCAATTGTCCGCGGGGTTGGGTCGCCAAAAACTCGGACCCAGCGCCATAAATACGGTCCATTTGGCGGCGGGTCAGTCGCGCAGCGGCCTGCGCGTGGCTGCGGCTTTTCTTCACTTCAATGAAGACCACACCATCACCATCTTGCGCAATCAAATCGATTTCGCCCGCTGAGCCACGCCAGCGTGTCGCCAAAACCGGACGGCCCGTGCGCTCGTAGGTCTGCGCGACAGTTTCTTCTGCTGCTAGGCCTGCGCGATATGCAGTCAATCCCCTGATTTTTTTGGTTTTCATGTCTCGTCTTTCAGGCCAAGGGCCAGTTGATACACATCGCGTCGCGCCATACCTGTTGCACCCGCTACAGCCGTTGCCGCATCTTTAACACGCATCGTTTGCATCGCCGTCAAAAGCGCTTTTTTCACGTCAACCTCGTTCAGTTCCGCGACTTCACCAC
>JAHBAO020000282.1 GCA_018500065.2 Octadecabacter sp.
ACGCCAAAACGGACGAAACGTTCTGGGCCGAGATGCACGATTTGTGGACGCATTATGTCGGCCGCCCGTCACCGCTGTATCACGCCGAACGCTTGACCGAGCATTTGGGCGGCGCGAAGATTTACCTGAAACGCGACGAGCTGAACCACACGGGCGCGCATAAGATCAACAACGTGTTGGGCCAGATCATTCTGGCGCGACGTATGGGTAAAACGCGGATCATTGCGGAAACTGGTGCAGGGCAGCACGGCGTCGCAACGGCGACTGTTTGTGCGAAGTTTGGTTTGAAGTGTGTGGTCTACATGGGTGCGCATGATGTTGAACGCCAAGCGCCCAACGTGTTCCGTATGAAGCTGCTTGGTGCTGAAATAATCCCGGTGACGTCAGGCCGTGGCACACTGAAAGACGCGATGAATGACGCTTTGCGCGATTGGGTGACCAACGTGCGCGATACGTTTTATTGCATCGGCACCGTGGCTGGCCCGCATCCGTACCCGGCGATGGTGCGTGATTTCCAAGCCATCATCGGCAAGGAAACCAAAGAACAGATGCAGGCCGCCGAAGGCCGTTTGCCTGACACGCTGATCGCCGCCATTGGTGGCGGGTCTAATGCGATGGGCCTGTTTTTCCCGTTCCTTGACGACAAAGACGTTAACATCATCGGAGTTGAGGCCGGCGGAAAAGGCGTTAACGCCAAGATGGAACATTGCGCGTCCCTGACAGGTGGGCGTCCGGGTGTGCTGCACGGCAACCGCACCTATTTGCTACAGGATGACGATGGGCAGATTTTGGAGGGCCATTCGATCTCGGCTGGCCTTGATTATCCGGGTATCGGACCTGAACATTCATGGCTGCACGAAATTGGCCGCGCGAAATATGTGTCGATCACCGATGTGGAAGCGCTTGAGGCGTTCCAGCTGTCTTGTGCGATGGAAGGCATCATTCCAGCGCTGGAACCGTCCCACGCACTAGCACACGTCATGAAGATTGCACCGAGCCTGCCAAAGGATCACCTGCTGGTCATGAACATGTGCGGACGCGGCGACAAAGATATCTTTACGGTAGCGAAGGCGCTTGGTCTGGATATGAACGAAGAATAGCAACAGACGGCGAGGGCAGTGGCGATGGGCACTTTGGTGCTGCCACTTTTTGTTGGCGTCCCGGCTTTCTTGGTTTGCGGACGGATTGGCGCATGACGCGCGTATTTAGTTCGCGCTACTTACCCATCAGCTGCGGACGCATCGCCTGATAGATCACCGCGGTTGCCACATTGGCAAGGTTTAGCGACCGCACCAGCGGGCTAAGCATGGGCAGATGAAAAACGCGGTCGTCGTTGCCGTCTAAGATGGATCTTGGCAGGCCTGCGCTTTCACAGCCAAACACAAGATAGGCGTCCTGTTGGTAGTCAGGCTCGTACATGCTTTGCGCGCCGTCTTCCTCGAAGAAATACATGCTTTCACGTGGTGGATTACGTTCTGTTATGAAGGTGTCCCAATCGTCGTACTCGCTCAGGGTGACGTGTTTCCAATAGTCCGTTCCGGCGCGCTTCACGGCCTTTTCATCCAAGGAAAACCCGTAGGGCTTAATCAGGATCAGCTCCAGTTCCAGCGCGACACAGGTGCGCCCGATGGCCCCTGTGTTGTAGGGAATTTCGGGGGTCACGAGGACGATTTTCAAACGTGGCTTAGACATTGGCGGCGTGTTTTTGCAAAACGTCGAGGGGCACGATCTCTAGTGCGCGCTGATGCGTCGCCGCCAGATTGACTTTTGGGGCGCAGCCTTCGTCCGCTGCTTGCAGGAACCTTGCGGCGCACAGGCACCAGCCGTCGCCAGCCTTTAGGCCCGCGAACCCGAACGCGGGGTGTGGCGTGGACAAGTCGTTGCCGACGTACTTTGAGAACGCGAGGAATTCGGCCGTCATGACGGCACAGACGGTGTGGCTGCCTTCATCGGCGGCGCAGGTATCACAGGCCCCATTGCGGAAATATCCAGTCATTGGATCAGTTGAGCAAGTCTGCAAGGCCTCGCCCAGCACGTTGAGAGAAGGGTCTTTGTTCATCAGTCCAAACTTTCTGTGATCAGGCGGAACATCTCGACGTTGCTATCGTCAACGCCCAAATTGCGGAACCCTCTGTCGGCACCGTTAACAGCGATTACAACGCCACGTGGACGATCAATGTAGATGTATTGGCCGTAGATACCACGGGCCATGAATTGACCTTCTGTGGCACCCACGGGAATCCACCATTGATAGCCGTACCTATATTGATCGGGTGTTGTATTGGCGCTGGGGCTGGTGCTTTCTACGATCCAGTCTTCAGACACGATGCGCGTGCCAAAGGAAATACCGCCATTGGCAACCATATGACCGAACAAAGCATAGTCATGGGTGGTCAGGTTCAGTCCGCCAAGTACGAAAGCCACGCCATACCCATCCGTAAGGTAGTAAGGTTCTGCCGTTGGCCCAAGCGGTGCAATGACCTTTTCGCTTAGGAGATCAGGAATGGTTCGCCCCGTCGCGCCGCGGATCACCATGCCGATGATGTGGGTGTCGATGGACACATACTGCCATTGCTCACCCGCGGGGGCGAATGATGCGTCCAGACCTTCGGCAAAGCCGTCCATTGATTGCCCAAGCGCGAGGACGCGGCCCATTTTGTTAATGTCGCTCCAGAAATCCAAATAATCTTCGTCAAATTTCACGCCGGAGGACATCTGCAAGACATCACGAATGGTTGCGCCGTCATAGGCTGTGCCAATCAGGGTGGGTGCGTATTGTGTGACGGGGGCGTCCAAATCAGGGATTGTGCCGTCCTCATGCAGGATGCCCATGAGGACGGAGAGGAAGGATTTAGCGACGGACCAGCTGATGCGGCGTGACGCGGCGGGCTCTTCCTCGCCCTCGGCTGTCAGCGGATAGTCTTCGTAGCGGATGATGCCGTTTTGCAGCACGACAATGCCCGTAACCGCGCGGTCAGTCGCCCAAGTGCTGTAACCCGCAGGCATGTCCAAAGCGGCGCCACGCGCAAGTTCGTTGGAGGTGGAGGTATCCGTTGATAGGGCGACGGTTTCAAACATCGTGTCCATCTGGGTGAAGTTTTCGACGATGCGCTCTTCGCTGAACAGTGAATTTACGGCCATCAGACGGCTGAGCTTCTCACGCTGCAAGACGGCGACAATTACGATCAGGGCTGTGCTGATCAGAACACCGCGCAGCAGCCAATTGAGAAAGGTTTTCATCTTAAGCCTCTATTGTATCACGTCAGCCTGACATGGGCGTTGGGGCGCGGCAAGTCAGGCGGTCCGGTTGACCCAACGACCGTGAAAATCAATGCGCCCGAGGGTTAAGTTTACGCCGGCGGTCCATAAGCGCAACGTGAGGGCTGCCCCGTTCCCAGCGCCGTCGTTCTCCATTTGCACAAAGGCCCGCGGGGTGTCTGACGTGGCATTAGAACCGGCGGTTTCGATCATCGCGAGGCCCTTGCGTTGTTTTTCGGTAGGAAAATAATGCCACG
>JAHBAO020000408.1 GCA_018500065.2 Octadecabacter sp.
ATTTCAGCCATTTCGGATGCCTGCACCCATGACACCGTGGCCGAAAACCCCGGCATTTCCGTCAAACTTTCCGCGCTGCATCCCCGCTACGAAGAAGCCCAGCGCGACCGCGTCATGGCCGAGCTCGTCCCCCGCCTACGCTCCCTCGCGATGCTCGCCAAATCCGCAGGCCAAGGCTTCAACGTCGACGCAGAAGAGGCCGACCGCCTCTCCCTCTCCCTCGACGTCATCGAAGCCGTTGTGTCCGACCCAGCCCTTGCGGGTTGGGACGGTTTCGGCGTTGTCGTGCAGGCCTTCGGGCAACGCGCGGGCCACGTGATTGACTGGCTCAATGACCTCGCCATCCGCACGGATCGCAAACTTATGGTGCGCCTCGTGAAAGGTGCGTATTGGGACGCAGAAATCAAACGTGCGCAGGTTCTCGGCCTTGATGGATTCCCCGTCTTCACATCAAAATCCCACACAGATGTCAGCTATATCACTAACGCACGCAAATTATTAGGATTTACCGACCGCATCTATCCACAGTTCGCCACCCACAACGCCCACACTGTCGCCGCCATCCTGCACATCGCGGACGACAGGAATATTGACACCGATAAATACGAATTCCAAAGATTGCACGGCATGGGCGAAACGCTCCACAAGATCGTGCTGAAGGCCAACAACACCCGTTGCCGCATCTATGCACCTGTCGGCGCCCATGAAGACCTGCTCGCATACCTCGTGCGCCGCTTGCTTGAAAATGGCGCCAACAGCAGCTTCGTGAACCAGATCGTCGATGAAAACGTCGCGCCCGAGGTCGTCGCAGAAGATCCGTTCGCCAACATCGGTGACACGCCAAACCTGCCCAAAGGCCCGGCGCTATTTCATCCCCACCGCGCCAACGCCAAAGGCTGGGACATCACCCATCGCTCAACGCTTGATGTAATCGACAAGGGCCGCACCCCGTTCCACAGCCATAAATGGAACGCGCAGCCTCTATCTTCATCTTGGCCAAAAAACTCAAATTCCGCCCCGCGCCCCGTGCGCAATCCTGCCAATCTTGACGACACTGTAGGTCAAATCACATGGGCCACGCCTGACGACGCCACAGCCGCAATCGCCGCAGCAACACCCTGGAGTGCTTCCGCCGCGGATCGTGCAGCTGTGCTGCGGCGGGTCGCTGCGGCCTTTGAGGACAACACGACCGAACTCTTTGCGATGCTGCACCGAGAGGCCGGAAAAACCATGCTCGACGCCGTTGGTGAAATCCGTGAAGCCGTTGATTTCTTGCATTATTACGCATCTGAGGCCGAGCAACGCTCCCCAACGCCACGCGGCCTTTGGACCTGTATTTCCCCGTGGAACTTCCCATTGGCGATCTTCACAGGCCAAATCGCAGCCGCCCTCGCCGCTGGCAATGGCGTCCTTGCGAAACCCGCCGAACAAACCGGCCTCATCGCGCACCGTGCCGTGCAACTGATGCACGGCGCAGGCGTTCCGTCGGACGTTTTACACCTTCTGCCCGGTGGCGGCGACATCGGCGCGGCGCTCACCGCGGATGCGCGCATCAACGGCGTGGCCTTCACAGGCTCCACCCCTACCGCACTAAAAATCCGCGCCAGCATGGCCGAAAACTGCGCCCCCGGCACGCCGCTTATCGCGGAAACAGGTGGCTTGAATGCCATGATCGTGGATTCCACCGCCCTGCCCGAGCACGCCGTGCGCGACATCGTGCAATCGGCATTCCAATCGGCGGGCCAGCGCTGCTCCGCGCTACGTTGCCTCTATGTGCAAGAAGACGTGGCCGACAAAGTCATCACTATGCTCAAAGGCGCGATGAACGAACTGCACTTGGGCGATCCGTGGCACCTGTCCACCGATGTCGGCCCCGTCATCGACGACGCCGCGCGCAAGGGCATCCAAGACCACATTGATACCGCCGCTGCTGAGGGCCGCGTGCTGCATGCGCTGTCCGTTCCCGGTACAGGAACCTTCGTCGCGCCAACCGCCATTCAAGTCGACGGCATCGCCGACATCAGGCGCGAAATCTTCGGCCCCGTGTTGCACATCGCCACCTATAAATCCCGTGACCTCGACAAAATCATCGCCGACATCAACGCCACGGGCTACGGGCTGACGTTCGGGTTGCACACCCGCATTGATGATCGCGTGCAGCAGGTTGTGGAAGACATTCACGCCGGCAATATCTACGTCAACCGCAACCAAATTGGCGCCGTTGTCGGCAGCCAACCCTTTGGCGGCGAAGGGCTTTCTGGCACTGGCCCCAAAGCAGGTGGAGCGATGTATATGCCGCGTTTCGCGCTCGGCATAGATCATCCACATCCCCCTGCCACGCCCGTTGACCTCCCCGGTCCCACAGGTGAATCCAACCGTCTTTCGGTGCATCCGCGCGGCGAAATACTCTGCCTTGGTCCAGACACCCAAGCGCAATTCGACCACGTCCTCGACCTTGGCGGAACGCCCATGTTGCATGGCGACACTGTCACCGCGGCCGAGCTTGAAACCATGAACATCGCCGCTGTCGTCTGGCACGGTGATGCTGACACCGCCCGCACCTATGAACGCGCTTTGGCCAAACGCACAGGCGCCATCGTCCCATTGATCACCGAACCGCTAAACGCCGCACATGTCCTGCACGAACGCCACATCTGCATCGACACCACCGCAGCGGGCGGCAACGCGGCACTTCTCGCCGAAGTCGGCGGCTAGGGTCAGGACCCACTAAAATACGATAACAGCTTGACCGCCCGCGCCCATTCACGGACGGTCAGGCATGTTACCAATACGCGATCACAACCCGTCCGAAAGAACGCCTTATGTGACCTTCGCCTTGATCGGGCTGAACGTCTTGGTGTTTGCATGGCAATACGGCGTTCTAACGAACGTCACGTCCAGCAACCAGTTCCTGATTGATTACGCCTTCTGGCCCGTCCAGTTTGAACAAGGCACGGGGAATGTCGGCTTTTTCACACACATGTTCCTGCACGGCGGCTTCATGCACCTTGCCGGTAACATGCTGTTTTTGTGGATATTTGGCGACAACATGGAAGAAGAAATGGGGCATCTTCCCTTTCTTGGCTTCTACATCCTCAGCGGCTTCGCAGCGGCCTATCTGCAGTATCTTCCCAACCCGACAAGCGCCATTCCAATGGTCGGCGCGTCGGGCGCAATTGCGGGGGTTATGGGCGGTTATCTGTTGCTGTTCCCGAAAGCCCGCGTTGACGTTCTGCTTTTTTTCATCGTCTTCGTGCGCATCATCCCGATCCCCAGCTTCATCGTGCTCGGCGTCTGGATGGCACTGCAAGTCTTCAACGGGCTGGGCAGTGACCTACAGGGTGGCGGCACCGCTTATTGGGCGCACGTCGGCGGCTTTATCGCGGGCTTCGTGATGACGATACCAATCTGGCTGCGCCGCGGATCAACCCGCTATTGGAAACGCACCGACGGCCACCCGCCCCATCCCGAAACCCGCTATTCCCGCTCCAACATCCCCATCGTGCCGAAGCGCAGATGATCAAAGCCACCTGCCATTGCCGTGCCGTGGAACTCTGCGTGACCCTGTCCGAACCACTTTCGAACGCACGACGGTGTGATTGTTCATTTTGTGCAATGCGGGGCGCGGCGGTGGTCTTTGCCGACGTCGGAAATGTTGCGATTTTAAAGGGGCAAGAGCACCTGTCCTGCTACCAGTGGAACACCAAACAAGAAGAACATTACTTCTGCAAACACTGCGGCATCTACACCCATCACCGCCACGCTAATCCCACGGCGGGTTATGCTGTCAACCTCGCCGCAATTGAGGGTGCCCACCCCAAAGACCACGACCCGATCCCGTGGATCGACGGCGTCAACTACCAACCAGCAGACTATACGAAAGGGCGTAGATGACCAAAGTGACCTGTCATTGCGGCGCAGTCGAACTGCGCGTCACCCTATCTGATGGCCTGAACACAGCGCGGCGCTGCGATTGCTCGTTTTGTCGGCGTCGTGGCGCGCCTGCGGTCTCGGTCAATGTGGGTGACCTCGAAATCACCAAAGGCGCGGGCGACCTGACACAATACAGCTTTGGCACCAACACGGCCAAGCACCACTTCTGCAAAACTTGTGGTATCTACACGCACCACCAACGTCGCTCAAACCCCAATGAATACGGGGTCAATATGGGCGGCATCGACGGTGTGAACCCCGCCGAGTATGAACCCATCGTTTGGAACGATGGTGTCAATCACCCGTCAGATCGAAAAGCCTAAAGCAAAAACTTAAGCGCTGTTTTTGCTGCGGATCACTTTTGCGAACTTCTCAAATATCGGCTCAGCGGCGCAAATCACTTCGCCGTCTGCAAGAATATCGCCACCCGCACGCAAGGGCTCAACCATGCCGCCCGCTTCACGCACGATGATCAGGCCAGCGGCCATATCCCACGCATTCAAACGGCGTTCCCAGAAACCATCGTAACGGCCCGCAGCAACATAGGCCAAGTCAAGCGACGCAACACCCCAACGGCGCACGCCGGCACAGGTCGGCAAGATACGCGCAAGGTCTTGCAAAGTTGCGGGCAAATCGGTGCGACCAGCAAACGGCAAACCGGTTGAGAAGATGCTCTCGATCATCTTGGTGCGGCCAGACACGCGCAGGCGCTTTTCGTTCATCCACGCGCCTTCGCCCTTTTCAGCATAAAACAGCTCGTCTTTCATTGGGTCATAAATGACGCCGATCACAATCTGGCCTTTGTGTTCCAGCGCGATGGACACAGCCCAATGGGGCAAGCCGTGCAGGTAGTTCGTCGTGCCGTCCAGTGGGTCAACGATCCAACGGCGCGTTGGGTCTGTGCCCTCAATCTCGGTGCCTTCTTCGCCAACAAACCCATAGGTCGGGCGGGCTTCCATCAGCGCTTCTTTGATCAGGAATTCGGCATTGCGATCCGCGCGCGTCACGAAGTCGCCGGGGCCCTTTGTGGACACTTGCAGGTTCTCG
>JAHBAO020000108.1 GCA_018500065.2 Octadecabacter sp.
CGAAAGATCCGCCCGACGGTCAGGGTGCTGTCCCAACCATTTGTGCCAACGCGGGTCCATGACAGTCCAGCGGCCCCGCGCAGCCCCGTTTCAACGGCGTCTTCACCTGCGAAACGCGACAGGGTGAGCAGGTTGGCTTGGTCAAACTCAGTCGCGGTGCTGTCTTCGTTGATGACCGTGTCGCCCTGCAGATCCGACCATGCCAGCTGGACCATTGGTTCCAAAACATGTGTGGCGCGGGCGGTTTGGCGGATCATCGGATAGCGCAATGTGGTTTGCGCATAGATGGTGCTGCGCATGGTGTCGTCCACAAGGCTGTCATCACTGACGTTGTAGTAGTCGAAATCAAAGCCGAGCGTTCCATCCACTACAAGGCCGTATTGTGTGACATGATCGTTGCGAAACGCGGTGCCAAAACCGATGCGTGCAACATCGCGGCCAACAATATCCGTGCTGTCTGCGCGGTAATGGCTTTGCAGATCGGATGTGAAACTCATCGTGCCGCCCCAGCTTGGTGTCAACCGCCGCTCCCAGCTCATGTTTGCTAGGGGGGGGTACAGCGTGGTCGCGCGTTCACCAGAGTGCAAAAAGCCGGTAAAGGTAAGAGAGGCCTCAGTCAGTTCACGGTCATGGACACGGACACGTGCTAGTGTGACTTCACTATCAAGAAGATATCTACTCGAGTAATCGTATTCCTGCAAATATGTATCATCAGAGGTGTATTCGATGCCAAACCTTAAGGTGATGTCTTTACCAAGATCGAAAACGCCTCTCGCATTAACATAGGCGCGCGCACCTGAGGAGTTGTCATCATTTGTCAAGGCTGCCTCAATGGTGATGTCGCCGCGCGCAAAGGCCTGACGATAGGCGGCTTCTAGTGTGACTGTCGATGTGGACAAAAACGGTGTGAGAGTCAGGTCGCGATGATCACCAAGCGGGATGAAATACGGAATTTTAATTCCTGATCCCAAACTCGTTGATGACACTAATTCAGGGATGAGGAAGCCCGTGGCGCGTGTCAGCGTCGGGTCAGGCAGGCGCATCCGTGGGAGCCAGAAGATCGGCACACCAACGACCCGAAAAGATGCATCGTCAAAATAAAGCTGCCGTTCGTCTTGATCATGGATCACGCGGCGGGCGCGGATTTCCCACAGCGGAGTCTCGCCGTTTGCACAGATGTGACAGGACGCTGCCGCGACCCGATATAGCTGGGTATAACGCCCTTCGACACGGTCAATTTGCGACGCGGCGAACTGCAGTTGTTCATCCAGCACCAAACGCGCGCCGCGCAGGATGCCGTTTCTAAGCTGCGGATCCAGCGAGGCGCTGTCGCCGGTGAAAATCATGCCGTCTGACCCTGTGACAAACAGCGGGCCTTCGATTGTCAGCCTGTCCGTGGCTTGATCAAATGTGATGCGCTGCGCGGAAAGGCGCGTGCCATCAAAGAACACTTCGACATTGCCCTGCGCAATAAGCTGCTGGCTGCCTGCAGGTACAAAAACGCTATCGGCAACGAGTGTGGCGGCCCCTTGGGCAGAGGCAAGCATGGGCATAAGGGCAAGAAATATGGTGAGTAAGAAACGCATCAGCCGTCCTCAAGGTGTAACAAAAGGCCAAGGGACGCTGCGATGGCGGCAATTGGCGGGGCCCATGCCGCAAGTACTACGGGAATCTGCCCGTTTTCACCCAAGATTTGCGTGAAATTGCGCAGGAAGAAAAGTGCGAAACAGATCAGGATTGCCACAAGGACCATCACACCCGTCTTGCCGCCGCGTTGATGGCGCATTGTGAAGCCCGCGCCGATCAGAACCATTGCCACTAAGAATGCCGGAAGCGCGAGTTCCATTTGCAACCAGACTTGGTGACGCGTAGCTGAAAAGCCCGCAACTTCAAGGCGATCAATAAACGCAGGGAGATCCCAGATTGGGATGGAAGACGGTACACCGAAACTGTCGCGGATCTCATCCGCGGTGAGAGTCGAGGGAATACGCAGTGTGGCGTGGATTGTCGCCCATTGTTCTGCAACACGGTTGTCGTCCAATGTCCAGACTTTCGCGTCCGTCAATTCCCAGGCATCGCTCAACAGCGTGGCAGAGGCGGCCTCAATGCGCCGTGTTGGGCCACTTTCCGGGACAAATGTGATGAAGGTGACGTTTCGCAGTTCTGTTCCATCTAGGTTTGTGCCCGCGGCGCGGATCACGGTTTGGGTTGTGTCGCTGCCTTGGCGCAACCAAAGCCCGTTTGCAGAAATAGACAAGACAGACGATGCACCTGAACGCAGGGCGGTTTCACGGGATTCGAACTCTTTTGAGGTCGCGGCGACGATCGGGTTAAACACGCCAATGGTGATCGCGCCAATGATGACCGTCACAAAGAGTGGGGCGAGGAGTGCACGAAGCGCAGATCGACCAGCCGCGCGGGTCACCACCAATTCAGATGATCGTGACAAGCCAAGGAACATCGCCAGCGTTGCCAACGCGGTGATCAGCGGCAGGATGCCATAAAGGCCGCTAGGAAGGTTCAGCAAGCTTAGCTGAAGCAAGTCCCAAAAGCCCGCAGTTCCGCCAAAACGCCGCAACTGTTCTACCAGATCAATCAGCACCATTAGAATGAAGAACGACCCGAACGTGGCCGCATAGGTCCATGCAAAGCGGCGGGCGAAATAGCGGTGCAGAATCATGGGGTTACCCCGCTGGCCAGTGCTTTGGGACGACGTTTGAAGAAATAGGGACGCGATGAAATGTAAAGTAGCGCCAAGGATATGACAGTCCCGCCAATCCCTGCGAGGTAAACGAACGGCCACAAGGCCTCAGAACCGCGCGCGATGTTGGTGCCGGTGCTTTCTAGCACTTTCAACAAGATCACCAGACCAACGGCGAAAACGATATAGCGCCAAAGCCCAAAGCGGCTGAACCCACCGACAATCAGTGCCGAGAACCCAAGGAGCCCCGCGACAAACCCGAGGGCTGCTTGCGCAATGCGGTCGTGGCCACGGATTTTCAGGCTGAGCGCGGATTGCCGCGTGGACGCCAAAATTTCGGGGGTCGGGTTCAGCAGGGCCCAAGTCGACAGGCCATTTACCGTCGTAGATCGCGCGGTGACTTCACCGATTAACCCGCCAACATCATAGGCAAAGTCATCGAAGTCCGTGGTGAGCAAGCGATTGGTCTCAAGGTTCAACGATTGCGTAAGGCCGTCAACCATCACCAATTGCGGGCCGTTGTCTGTGCGCACAAGATAAGCACGCGAGGCAGTGTAGGTTGTGCGTTGGGTCGCAGAGGAGGCTTCTGAAATGAAGACATCCGACATTTCACCGTTCGGGGATACTTCGCCAATGTAGAACGTTACATCCGGATTGGGCGTCAGGAATTCGCCGGGGGTAAAAAGGCGCGCGGTCATGTTTTGTGAAATCTCGGATTGGCGCAGGATCAGGCGTTCTGTGGACAAGGGTACAAGCACGTGTGTGAGGATCGACATCAACACAGCAACGATCAGACCGAAGTACACAACGGGGCGTGCAAGGCGGAAGGGGGAATATCCGGTTGCCTGAACGACTGTAAGCTCTGATTCCGAGGACATCCGATTGGTGACGTAAACGGCCGCCACAAACGCAGAGAGCGGCAAAACGATGCGAATGATGCCGGGAAGGGACAGCGATGTGAGTTCTAAAAACACCCATGCGGACTGACCATCTGCGATCAGGCGGTCAAACAGGCTTACGGCGCGATTGATCCAGTAGATCAACACAAGGATAAGCGAAAAGAAGCCAAACAAGACAAGGAGTTGCGACAGCATATAGCGGTCAAATCTCCCCACAGCTTGTGCCCCCCTTAATTGACATACCGAACGTGACAACTTGCTACCCCATTTGGCGGGCAGACCCAAGTGCTGTCTGGCCTTTGCCTAAGGCGCAAGCTACCAATTGCCCAAAGACGAAATTCACAACCCAACAGGTGTTCCATGACTGACCTTCCCAAGCTGACAATTTCCGAAACAAACCTGACCGAACTGGCCACGCGCGAAGGCGCGATTGCTGTGTTTGTCACGCCAGATAACGCCCTGGATCAGGGCGCGCGCAAAGTGAACGGATTGAGCAAAAAGGGGATCATGCGGGCCGTGCACAATGCGCAGTTTGCCAAGGCCAAAGTTGGGGAGGCGGTCGAACTGTCTTATCCAATCGGTCTGGCTGCGCGCAAAGTGATCGTCGTGAAGCTGCCACGTCGTCCATCTGTTGAAGAAGCCCGTAAGGCTGGGGCATCTATCGCCAAGGCCCGTGGTGACGCTGATGTGTTGATCTTGGGCGGCAATATCGGGCGCATGGAACAGGTCGCACTGGGGTGCGCGCTGCGGGGCTATACGTTCACACCGCATAAAACCGGCGATCAAGACGCGCTGGGCAACATCGATCTTATGGTGAACGCACCTGCTGATTTTCAGGCGGCGGCTGATGCGGAAATGGCCGTGGCAGAAGGCGTTGTTTTCACACGTGATTTGACGAACGAGCCGGCCAACGTTCTCACCACCACGGAATTTGCAGACCGCTTGGTTGAGCTTGAAAAGCTTGGCATGACGGTCGAGGTTCTGGAAGAAGATGCGCTTGAAAAGCTTGGCATGGGATCGCTTCTTAGCGTTGGACATGGCTCTGCCAGCCCGTCCAAGGTTGTGGTGATGCAGTGGAATGGCGGCGGTGATGAAGCGCCATTTGCGCTGGTCGGGAAGGGCGTCGTGTTTGATACGGGCGGTATTTCCCTGAAGCCGGCGGCGGGCATGGAAGATATGACGATGGATATGGGCGGCGCGGGCGTTGTGTCAGGCGTGATGAAGACGTTGGCGCTGCGCAAGGCGAAGGCCAATGTTGTTGGGCTTGTGGGCCTTGTTGAAAACATGCCGTCTGATCGCGCGACGCGCCCCGGCGATGTGGTGACATCCATGAAAGGCGACACAATTGAAGTGATCAACACGGATGCCGAAGGGCGTTTGGTTCTGGCCGATGTGATCTGGTACGCGCAAGAACGGTTCGCGCCGACGGGCATCATCAACCTCGCCACGTTGACGGGGGCTGTGATCATCGCGCTGGGCCATGAAAATGCAGGCGTATTTTCCAATAACGACGAGCTGACGAAAGGCTTCATGAAAGCGGCCTACGCCGAGGGCGAGGGCGCGTGGCGTTTGCCAATGTCAGCCGCCTATGATGCCAAGCTGAAGTCGCGGATTGCCGATATGAAAAACGTTGGCGGGCGCGATGCGGGGTCGATCACGGCGGCGCAATTCATCCGCCGGTTCGTCAAGGAAGACATGCCTTGGATCCATCTGGATATCGCGGGCGTGGCGTCGGTCAAGGCAGAAACCGCGCTGGCACCCGCGGGCGCGACAGGTTGGGGTGTCATGGCAATTAACCGCTTTATCGCAAATGGTTACGAGACGGAGTGAATGTAAGTGGGTGCTGCATACTTCTATCACCTGACAAGTGCATCGTTGGAACAGACGCTCCCGATGTTGCTTGAGAAATCCCGCGGTGCGGGGTGGGTGGTAGAGGTGCGCGGTGTTGATCGCGCTGCGATGGAGCGCCTTGATCAAGCGCTCTGGGGCGGACCACCGGAGGCGTTTTTGGCGCACGGCTTGGCGGGTGGGGACCAAGACGCGGATCAGCCCATTTTGCTAACTTCGGGTGAGAGCGCTGCGAACGCGCCAAGCTGTTTGATGTCGGTTCATGGCGCTGACATCAGCGCCGATGAAGTAAACGCGGCTGAGCGGGTTTGTGTGCTGTTTGACGGCCATGACGGGGACGCCTTGGCCAAGGCGCGCACCCAGTGGAAAACCCTGACGGATGCCGGGTGTTCGGCACAATATTGGTCGCAGGATTCGGGCCGTTGGGAAAAGAAGGCCGAGAAGTAGCCAAATCCTTTGAAAGGATTTGAACAAAGTCATTTGAAGACTTTGGCTTTTAGCGGTTCAGTATCAACACATCGCGGCGGATTTCGATACTTTCGAACCGGCTGAGGTAAGACATGCCGAGCAATGATCCTTCCATGTCACCGGAATTCACGCTGGCGCGCACTCGGGTGTCGCGCATGTCGCCCAGATCAACCGTATCCAAGCGCACAGGCGCGGTCGCGACCTCGCCGTTGGCGGTGAAGGCTGTGCCGATGAAGGCAAGGGAGTCTGGATCCAGCCCGACACGGGCTGCGTCTTCTTGGGTGAGGACCACTTGGCTTGCACCCGTGTCGATCAGGAAATCAACGGGAACGCCGTTGATCCGCAGGGTCAGTCTGAAGTGATTGTCACGGCCTTTGGGAACCTCAATGCGACTGCCGATGAAGGTCGGGTCGCGTTGAACGAAGGTGCTTGAAGCCGTGTCCAACTGGCTGGAAAACATGAACATGCCGCCAAAAATGGCAATCCATATCAAAGCGTTACGCAGTTGTGTGCTGTTGTTTAGGATAGATCCCAACAAAGACAGCCCAAGAATGATGAGGAATGCGAGCGCGATAAGTTGTCCTGCGTCCAGCCCAAACATACGCGCCTAGCTACCCAGTCCGAAAGAGCGCAGCCCGTCGAGGACGAATTGCACCGAAAGCGCGGCGAGCAGCATTCCCAAAAGACGTGTCACAACAGTAATACCCGTCTTTCCAAGCAGGCGTTCGATCGCGGAAGAACCGAGGAACAGCACAAAAACAATGGCGAGAACGGCCAGTAGAACGCCCATGACAGCGAAAAACCCAACGGTGCCGCTGGTTTGGCCAACGAGCAAGATAATTGTTGCGATTGCACCGGGCCCAGCGATGAGCGGAATGGCGAGGGGGAAGACGGATGGGTCGTCATCGTGGTTTTCGTCTTCTTCTTCAGCGGTATCTTCGCGGCGCTTTTGGCGGCGTTCAAACAACATATCGAGGGCAGTAAGGAAAAGCAGGATACCGCCCGCAATGCGGAATGCGGGCATGGAAATTCCGGCGAAGGTTAAAATGCCGGTTCCAAACAGCGCGAACAGCAACAGAATGCCGATCGAGACCGCGCAGGATCGGATTGCGATTGCGCGGCGTTTTTGGTGCGACATGCCCGCGGTGAGGGCGACAAAAAGTGGCGCAAGACCGATGGGGTCGATGACCACAAAGAGCGCGACAAAGGCGGTTATGAGGAAGTTGGGATCCATGTTGGTGATCCTTTACGGGCGATGCGTCCTGCGCAAGGGGCGGAGCCTCCGGCGGGGATATTTTTGAAACAAAGGCAAGGTGAAGAAACGGTTAGGATTTCTCGGCGGCGTCGAGTTTCTCCAAAGCCAACATCCAAAGGCTTTCGGCCTTTTTTAGAGCCTCACGGACTTCCGCGTATTTGCGGTTCCATGTTTCCAACTCACCTTTGCGTCCGTCCTCGTAAAGAACCGGATCGGCCAGCTTCTTGGATAGCTTGTCGGCCATGTCGTTGATTTTATTGACGCGATCTTCGCATTTGCGCACTTCGGCTTTCATAGCAAGCAGCTGGTCGCGCGAGGCTTTCGGCTTGGCTGGCTTCTTAGGCTTTTCTTTGTCGGCCTTGCGGGTGTCGGGCGTGAGCAGCATTTTGCGGTAGGCCTGAAGGTCGTCGTCGTAGGTCGCGACGCGGCCGTCTTTAACCAGCCAAAGGCGATCGGCGACCATCGACAAAAGGTGCATGTCGTGGCTGACGAGGATCACAGCGCCCGTATAGGCGGTGAGGGCTTCGACGAGCGCTTCGCGCGATTCGATGTCGAGGTGGTTGGTCGGCTCATCAAGGATAAGCAGGTGCGGCGCATCGAGCGTTGCCAGCAACAGCGACAGACGGGCCTTTTGGCCACCTGACAAACGGCCTACTTCGGTTTCGGCTTGGTCTGCGCCAAGGCCAAATCCAGCCAAACGCGCGCGCAGTTTTGCACCGCCTTCTTTGCCGCGTTCACGGAAGAGGTGATCAAGTGGGGTTTCATCGACGTAGAGTTCGTCCACCTGATGTTGCGCAAAGAAACCGATGCGCAGCTTGTTGGAAGAGGCAAACTTGCCGCCCATTTTTTCAAGGCGACCGGAAAGCAATTTGGACAGTGTCGATTTGCCTTCCCCGTTGCGGCCCAGCAGTGCGATGCGATCATCTTGGTCAATGCGCAGGTCGAGTTTATCCAGAACGATTGTTTCGCCGTAGCCGACGGATACGCCCTCGGTTGCGATGATCGGCGGCGAGAGTTCCTCGGGTTTGGGGAACGTGAAAACCGTGCGGGCCGCGTCTTCTGGTGCACGAATTGTTTCCATTTTTTCAAGGGCTTTGACGCGGGATTGCGCTTGCTTTGCCTTGGAAGCCTTGGCTTTGAAGCGATCGACAAAGGCCTGCAAGTGGGCGCGCTTGGCGTCCTGTTTCTTGGCGGCAGAAGCCAACAATGCACGTTTTTCAGCGCGTTGTTTTACGAACATGTCGTAGTTGCCGGTGTAATAGATCAGGCCTTTGTCTTCGAGGTGCAGTATGCCACCCACCGAGCGGTTCAGCAATTCGCGGTCGTGGGACACGATCAGCACGGTGTGCGGATATTTGACAAGATACGCCTCAAGCCAAAGGGCGCCTTCAAGGTCGAGGTAGTTGGTCGGTTCATCCAGCAGCAGCAGGTCCGGCTCTGAGAACAGCACAGCGGCGAGGGCCACGCGCATACGCCAGCCACCTGAGAAGGCAGAGCACGGCTGAAGCTGTTCAGACGCCGTGAAGCCCAGACCTTTGAGGATGGAAGACGCGCGGGCTTCGGCGGACCATGCGTCAATATCTGTCAGGCGGTTTTGAATGTCTGCGATGCGGTTCGGATCGGTGGCGGTTTCCGCTTCGGCAAGCAGGTTCACGCGCTCAACATCTGCGGCAAGCACTGTGTTGATCAAGGACACTTCGTTGCCAGGTACTTCCTGAGACACGCCACCGATTTTCCAATCCTTCGGTATATCGATTTCGCCGGTATCCAGAACCATTTCGCCCCGAATGATGCGAAACAGCGTCGTCTTGCCCGTACCGTTGCGTCCCACAAGGCCAACCTTGTGGCCTGCAGGAATGGTGACGGATGTGTTTTCCAGCAAAGTACGGCCGGCAACGGAGTATGTGATTTCTTTAATGCGTAACATGAGGGGGCAGTGCCACGGGTGGCGGGGGGCGTCAATCAGGTGTTTTCAAGTGCGATAACCCGTGCTAGCACGCGGCCAATTCATTCAACCCACATGAGGTCCTCAAATGGCTATTCAGCGCACTTTCTCTATTATCAAACCAGACGCAACAAAGCGTAACCTGACAGGCGCGATTGCTGCCAAGTTCGAAGAAGCTGGCCTGCGCATCGTCGCATCCAAGCGTATCCAGCTGTCCCTCGCGCAGGCACAAACATTTTACGGCGTTCACTCTGAGCGTCCGTTCTTCGGCGAACTCTGCGAATTCATGATCTCCGAGCCAATTGTTGTTCAGGTTCTGGAAGGCGAAGACGCCATCGCGAAGAACCGCGAAGTTATGGGTGCAACAAACCCTGCGGATGCAGCAGACGGCACAATCCGTAAGGAATTCGCACTGTCCATCGGTGAAAACTCTGTGCACGGGTCCGACGCGCCAGAAACAGCAGCAGAAGAAATCGCATTCTTCTTCTCCGGCCTTGAGCTGGTCGGCTAAGCCACTTAGCATTTGATTTAAGGGCCCCGCTGGAGTGATCTGGCGGGGCCTTTTTTATTGGCACCGCGACGAACCCGAGGCTTTCGCCTCGCGCCTGACGCGGATCGCGCTCCGGTTCGGAGCGAGGGTCGTGATCGAATTTGGAGAACTTATGCACCTTTTCGCCCTAATCGTCGTGACCATGTGCGCCTTTGCTGCCAATTCTATTTTGGCACGGGCAGGGGCTTTCACGTTTGAGATGGCGCCGCTGCTGTTTGCAGGGGTGCGTCTGGCCAGCGGGGCTATGATGCTGGCGGTGCTGGTTTTGCTGCGCGGGGGATGGGTGCGTGTTGATCGCGCACGTGTGATCACTGCAAGCACGCTGTTGTTGTATTTGATCCCGTTTTCAATTGCTTATCTGACATTGCCGTCTGGTGTGGGCGCTTTGATTCTGTTCGGGATTGTGCAGATCACCATGTTTGGTGGGTCTTATCTGGCGGGCACGCAGCCAAGTGCGCGACAATGGGCTGGCATGGCTGTTGCGATGGTGGGGCTTGGCTGGTTGTTATGGCCAACAGAACGCATGACGTTGGACTTTGTTGGCGTCGTGTTCATGGTGGTGTCAGGTTTTGGCTGGGGCGTGTTTTCCATGCGCGGACGCGGCAGCAAAGACCCGCTTGGCGATATGGCGCTAAGCTTTGCTTTGTGCGCGCCTGTGGCGTTGGTTTTGATGTTGATTGGTGACGGTTGGTCGCTTGGCGGCATTGTTTGTGCTGTTGTCAGTGGCGCGATCACGTCCGGCTTGGGTTATGCGCTTTGGTATCGCGTTCTGCCGCAGGTGGCGGCGACCACGAGCGCGGTGGCGCAGTTAACCGTTCCCGTGATTGCCATCGTTGCGGGCGCTGTTTTGTTGAATGAAACTATTACATTGAACGTCGTTTTGGCCTCGGCCGTCGTGCTGGGCGGGATCGCTGTTTCGGTTCTTAAGCGGGCTTAACAATCGCGGCCCACTTCGCTGTTTCGCAGACGTGTTTCAACCCGCATACAGCGGTCGCGCGCTTCGTAATAATAGCCGCGGGCGTACCACTGAACCGCCGTTGTGATGTCGCCATCCGACAGAAGCCACGCACCACGCAGGTATCGACCTGCGTAAAGCAGGTTGGTTTCAGCATCCAGTGGTGCGTTGGGGGCGCGGGTTACCGCCGATCAATCAGGCCGATTTGGTCCATGAAGGCATCGAGTTCTGATTTTGGCGCATTGAAGTGCGTGGCCTTGAGTGCGTCAAACTTGATCCGCAACGCCTTTTTTTCCTCGCCTTTACAGTCATTCCACGGACGACCTTGCAGGGCCATGTGCAGCGCGTAGTATCCGATGAAATGCGGGCGGTTCCCTGTGGCCAACAGCCTTGCATAGGCCGCATCCGCACCCATTTCGCGCAAGTCTTCCGCAGTCATGATGCCAGCGGCATTGTACATCGCTTCGGATGCGGGGCCGATGTTTCTGATGGTGGAAATGGCAGCCATGCAGACAGTCTAGGCTTGGGGCAAACAAAGGGCCAGAGGGACGCGGCAAGATGCTGTAGAACATCACCTCGGCGTACCGTCTGGCCTGAATGCCGCCGCCTGAGGGGAGGAAAGGCGGCGGGATTGTTAGAAGGTGGGGGCGTTGGACGATGGGGTCGTCTGAATTAGATGCTCGCAAAGTCCTTGAAGACGACTGGCTTCGGCGGACCGGGCCTGCGGCGCGTGCCATTGGTGGAGGGTTGCGGTGTTGCCGGTACGGGTGTTGGTGTGTGAGTCGGCATCTGCCGCTCCTTTGTCTGCTGTTTCGGTGCCTTGTTTTGGCGGGGGCCGCCCGATGTTCAGCCTCTTGTCGGGCCATAGATTCAGCAAAGCGCGGGTTCGTGTTATGGCAGTGACGCAAATGTGGCGTGAATGTGGCGACGGCGTCTTGTGATGCAAAAGACACGCTGGATCGCTGGGGTGTTCGATCGGCGGAGCAATTGAACTTTGGCGCGCCATCAAATTTACGCCGGATTGAAGGCTTCGGTGGCAGCCGTGCTGGTTTCACTATGAACGGCAAACAACTGTAAAACGGGCGAACACTATTGCGAAATGCTTGGCGACCCGTGTCGGGCGCTTTGGTTTAATGGCCTTGGAGCAAAACCAGAGACACAATGCTTGCGCGCCCGCAAAACGGTCATTGGGTAAGCTTAATTTTTAGGAAGTTTGGCTCCGGCGGTAGGGGCGTGCCCGTTTCCGCATATCCCCATGAAATCATGCTAAAACTCTTCCGGATTCCAGCGCGACGTCGGCGGTGTGCTCAGAATCGTGCCGTACTTTGTGCCCATGTGCAACAGGAAGTACACAAGATTATCTGCGTCATAGGGTTCACGGACAGCTCTGGCGCAAACTGACCAAATTGAACTCAATCACGCTGGGTGTTCGGGCGCTGTGTGTAGCAAAATAATACTTGCTACACACAGGGGGGGTGCGTGTAGCAAATTTATGATTGATGCACACAGACTGAATTGAGGTATCAGATGAACCCTGTCTCACACCCCCGGGCGGCCCAGGTCGCCTATCAGGATCTACTGCGCATGCATCTCGACGAGGCGGCCTCGGAAGTTGTGGGCAGCATTGAGGAGCGCCACCGCAATGGGCGGACCTACCTCTATGATCGGTTTCGGATCGGGACCGAGATGAAGAGCCGCTATCTGGGCGAGGATAGCCCCGACTTGCGTGATCGCCTTGCGCGCGCCGCAGACCTGAAAGCGGAAGCTCAGGATCGAAAAAAGCGCATGTCGCGCTTGGCACGGGTCCTGAGGTCCGAGGGGATGATCGGAACAGACCGGGAGACAGGCTCGCTGCTCCTCGCATTTGCGCGCGCCGGTGTCTTCCGTCTGGGGGGCACTTTGATCGGGACCGCAGCCTATGCCCTTTATCAAGGGGAACTAGGCGTGCGGTTCGACTCTGATGATCTTGCACAGACCGGGGATATCGATTTCGCAAGCTTCGAGCGGCTTTCAATGGCTTTGGGCGACCGCGTTGAGGAAGAACCGGGGGATATACTTCGCTCGATGAAATTCGACGCTGTTCCCGGAGGCTTCGACCGGCAGGTCTGGAAGTGGCGTCAAAGCGGGGGCGAGGCCATGGTCGAGTTCCTGACACCTGCTTTCGGCGAGGAAGGCGTCAAGCCGCTTCCCGCCCTGGGGGGCAGTGCCCAATCGCTGAATTACCTCAATTTCCTGATCGCAGAGCCGATACATGCGCTGGCACTCTATAGATCCGGCGTCCTAGTGCAGATCCCGCGCCCCGAGCGTTTCGCGATACACAAGCTGATCGTGGCGAGCAGGCGGCACGGCGGCCCGGATGAGGTCAAGTCGCGCAAGGATCGGGCTCAGGCCGAGTTCTTGATCCGCGTTCTCGCGCAAGACAGGCCCGACGATCTGTCAGAGGCCTACCAGCATGCGATGTCCCAAGGCCCCCGGTGGCGGGATCGGATCGCATCAAGCCTCGCACGCATGCCGGCGACAAGCGACCTTCTCAGCGAGCTGTCGTAAGGAGGTGGTGATGGCAAACCAGCCGTCCCTCGGGCCAATATGAGCAAGATTTAGGCCGTTAAATCTGCCACTCTCAGGTCAAACACGGGCATGGGAAACGCGCAGGCAAGCTGAGATCGCGATCTTCATATATATAAACTGCTTCTACAATCCGCGACGCCGACACTCAGCGTTGGGTTGGAAAAGCCCGGGCGTTTTCGAACGCAAGGTGGCTCAAAGGAGCATCAGGAGCGGCGCAAAGGCGCGTGTGCGATCTCGCGGTCACGTAGCAGGAGGGCCTGGCGCAGCGTTTCCTGGACGGCGGCCTCGCGGCTGAGATCCGCATGAGCGGCGGCGGCGCTGCGGTAAGGGGCCGCCGCGCGCGTCCGCTCGAAGGCTTCAATTTCGAAGCGCGCGAGATTGACCAGGATGTGCTCCGCTATATCGGGTGCAATTGGCATCGTCTTCTCCGTCAGGGCGGCAAAGACCTGATCGCTCACCGCTGTGAGGCGGCGGGCGAGGATCTTCGCGTGTGACGGGGAAATTGTACGAAGTGAGAAACACGCAAAGTTATTTCCGGATAGGTTCAGGTAGCCTTGATCGATCTGGTATTTTGGCCAGCGCCTGCGCCAGTAGAATCCGGATTTGCGTTGTTCGAGATGTGGTTGAGAGCTTCGACTCCGGGGCATAAAAATGCCTCCTGTGCACCTAAATGTGCACCGCCAAGTGCACCTGAATGTGCACCTCGTCCTCGAGCGCAGCGCGCGTCCGAAAAACATCTAATGATTTCAGAGGAGAAGAGAAAGTTTGGCTCCGGCGGTAGGGATCGAACCTACGACAAATTGATTAACAGTCAACTGCTCTACCGCTGAGCTACGCCGGAATACCGTCGTCCGTATAGCCACGAGATTCTGGCGCGTCTAGGGGGTTTCAAAGGTTTTTTCGCTTCATGTCAGGACAAATTGTGCTGTGGCTGAAAGCGGGCCAACGGGCGCTGCTTTTTTACGTTGGGTCAGGTCCACAAGATGGGCCAAAACATTGCGTTGCGCCATTGGAAGTAGGGGTTTGGGCGTGTCGTGATAGATGCGGGCCGTCAGATCTGCGGGCGTGGCTGCACCAAAGGATAGGGCGGCGAGAATTTCTGCTTCACGCCCCAAACGATGCGCGACAAGGTCCGCGAGGCGCGATTGTGCGTCCTGAATGGGGGCGCCGTGGGCTGAGTAAGCACGAGTCATGGCGGTCTTCGCCAGTGCAGCGCAAGAGGCCATGAAGTCCGTGAGATCACCATCGGGGGGAGAAACAAGTGAGCTGGCCCAACCCATCATGTGATCGCCCGTAAACGCAGCATTTCCCCAAAGAAAGCTGAGGTGATTGCCAAAATGCCCCGGCGTGTGCAGTGCGGTAAGGTGCCAGTCGCCACCGTCAATCACCTCGCCAGACGTTACCAAGACATCTGGTTTGAAATCATGATCCACGCCTTCACCGCCCCCCATTTCGCCGGACGCGGCGAGGGTTTTCATCACGTCAGAACGGCCCGCAGAGCTGTCGCCAAACGCGAGAATCGGCGCAGACGTGGCATCAGACAGCGCGCGGGCGAGGGGGGAGTGGTCCAAGTGGCTATGGGTGATAAGGATATGGCTGACAGTGCGGCCCGCAATTGCGGCGATCAGGGCATCAAGGTGGTCATCATCCAACGGGCCGGGGTCGATCACGGCGAGGGTGTCGGTCCCGAGCAAGTACGTATTGGTCCCCCAATGGGTCATTGGTGATGGGTTTGGGGCGAGAACGCACGACAAACCGTCTTCCAATTGCACCGAAACACCTGCCTTTGGGGGCTCATTGCTCATACTGCGTTCCCTTGTGTGCCATTTCGCATTAGCGTCGCTGCATGGCTTATCGCATGTCTTTCAAATGGCTCAAACATTACTTGCCGCGTTCGCTTTATGGGCGGGCGGCGCTGATCCTGGTTTTGCCTGTCGTTACGCTACAATTGGTCATCTCGATTGGGTTTGTTCAACGCCATTTCGAAAAAGTAACCGATCAAATGACGCGGTCTGTCGTGTTGGACCTGCAATATGTGCAGAACGCGGTTCATGGGGCGGCGGATTTGGCAGACGTAACAGTGATTGTGGACAGAATTGCTGCGCCATTGGGTCTGACCCTGACGGTTCCTGCGTCCGATATGCCGACATCGGGCGATCGTCGTTGGTATGATCTCACCGGGAGCGTGGTTGAGCGCACGCTACATGCAAGTTTGGACGGTCTTGGACCCGTTATTTTGCCAAATACAAGCGTGGTTGAGCTGTGGTTTGAAAGCACACATGGCCCGATGAAGATTGAATTTGCACGGTGGCGCGTGTCCGCGTCCAACCCGCATCAATTGCTGGTCTGGCTGATCGTGCTGGGTGCGTTGATGACGCTGATTGCGTATTTTTATCTGCGCAATCAGTTGCGCCCGATCAAGCGGCTTGCGGCGGCGTCGACGGAATACGGGCGCGGGCGGGTGGTCCCGTACCATCCATCTGGTGCAAACGAGGTGCGCGCGGCGGGGCATGCTTTCCTTGATATGCGCAACCGGATTGAACGCCAGACCCAGACACGAACCATGATGCTGTCTGGTGTAAGCCATGATTTACGGACGCCGCTTACACGGTTGCGGCTTGGCCTTGGGATGATGGATGAAGAGGAGGTCGCGCCACTGGTGCGCGATGTTGATGATATGCAGGGGTTGCTTGATGCCTTCCTTGATTTTGCCCGTGGTGATGCCGAGGGCGAGGCAGAAATGGTGGACCCAATTGCACTTGCCGCCGCGATTCTCGCAGACGGTGAACGCATGGGGCAGGCGGTAACGGCGGGTGTTATGGACGGCGATGGCGACGTGGCGCTGCGGCCGCTGGCGATCCGACGCGCGCTCGAGAATTTGATTGGAAATGCACTGCGCTACGGGGGGAATGCGCGGCTAAGCGTGTCGATGACCCCCAAAGCGCTGGTGTTTTGCGTCGAAGACGACGGGCCGGGCATTCCTGCAGATCAAAGAGATGATGCAGTCCGCCCGTTCACGCGTCTTGATCCCGCGCGAAACCAAGATCGCGGCACAGGCGTCGGACTTGGCCTTGCGATTGTCGAAGATATCGCGCGGGCGCATGGCGGTGTTCTGCGGCTCGGCGAAAGTGCAGACATGGGCGGGTTGAAGGCAGAAATTGTGATGGGGCGGTAGTGATTTCTTTCAAAGAAATCAGACCGGAAGCTTTTGAAGTGTCCGATGCTGGAATGGGGTGCATTAACACTGATGAATTCAGCGATTTGGGAAACGGCACTGCGCATTTGCGGCGCAAACGCGCTTTGTGCTGGTCCGCGAAAATCGTCTTCGCGATTGGCACTGGTTTTGCGTCACGCTTGCTAGGGTGTGTGCTGTGTGTTTGCGAGCAAACCCACTTTGCACACTCTTTCCAAAAAACCTTCGTTTTTTGAAAATGGTAGGCCCGGTAGGACTCGAACCTACGACCAAAGCGTTATGAGCGCTCTGCTCTAACCAACTGAGCTACAGGCCCGCCATGTGTGTCCTAGCAGAGGGGGCAGCGTGGTCAAGATCGCACCGTAAGTTGTGCTGGAAGATTTTGACTAAACGGGCTAGGACGCGGGCAACATTATCGGGGGACGACCATGAGCGACAAGACTGGCCTGACATATGCGGATGCTGGCGTTGATATCGACGCGGGCAACACGCTGGTTGAACGCATTAAACCTGCAGCCAAACGCACCAAGCGTTCTGGCGTGATGGCAGGGCTTGGCGGTTTTGGCGCGATGTTTGATCTTAAGGGCGCAGGCTTCAAAGACCCGATCCTTGTGGCGGCCACAGACGGTGTTGGCACCAAGCTGCGCATCGCGATTGATACTGGAAACGTTGATGGCGTTGGCATTGATCTGGTTGCCATGTGCGTCAATGATTTGGTGTGCCAAGGTGCTGAACCTTTGTTTTTTCTGGACTATTTCGCGACAGGCAAACTTGAGCTTGAACAGGCGACACGCATCATCAACGGCATCGCTAAGGGGTGTGAGCTGTCTGGCTGTGCGCTGATTGGTGGTGAAACGGCGGAAATGCCGGGCATGTATCCTGCGGGCGATTTTGACCTTGCCGGTTTCAGCGTGGGTGCGATGGAACGCGGCGCGGACATCCCGCGCGATGTGGGGGTTGGCGACGTCTTAGTTGGGGTGTGGTCCAACGGGGTCCATTCGAATGGTTATTCATTGGTCCGCAAGATCGTTGAGAAATCTGGTCTTGCTTGGTCTGATCCATCGCCGTTCTCTGATGGGACATTGGGCGAAGCATTGCTGGCGCCCACGACGCTCTATGTCAAAGGTGCCGTCGCCGCGATGCCAGATTTGCATGCTTTGGCGCATATCACGGGGGGCGGGTTGACTGAAAACCTTCCGCGTGTGTTGCCGGAGGGCCTCGGCGCGACGATTGAATTGAACGCGTGGCACTTGCCGCCCGTGTTTGGTTGGTTGGCCGAACAGGGTGGGCTTGCGCCCGCTGAAATGCTTAAGACGTTCAATTGTGGTATTGGCATGGTTGCCGTTGTTGCGCGTGATCGCGCACAGGCCGTTGGTGATACGTTTGAAGCGGCTGGCCATAGCGTTTGTGTGCTGGGCGAAGTCACAGACAGCGGCACGATTGAGTACACAGGATCGCTTTTGTGAAACGCGTCGCCATCCTGATTTCGGGTGGTGGCTCGAATATGGTGGCGCTTGCGAACAGCATGATTGGTGACCATCCGGCGCGTCCGGTGGTGGTGATTTCCAATGACCCGAAGGCGGGTGGTTTGGCGAAAGCACGTAACCTTGGTATTGCAACGGCTATCGTTGATCATCGTGAATACCCTAATGATCGCAATGCCTTCGAGGGGGTACTTCATGCGACACTTGAAGGCTACAAGCCCGACATTGTTTGTCTGGCGGGCTTTATGCGTATCCTGACCGAAGGGTTCACTGCACGATATGAAGGCCGGATGCTGAACATTCATCCGTCGTTGCTGCCCAAGTACAAAGGCTTGCACACCCATGCGCGTGCGCTTGAGGCTGGGGATGCAGAACATGGATGCAGCGTGCATGAGGTGACCGCCGCGTTGGATGATGGCCCTGTTTTGGGGCAAGCCCGCATCGCGATTGAAGACGGGGATACGCCTGACACCCTCGCCAGCCGATTGCTGTCATTAGAACACCAACTTTACCCCGCCGTTTTGCGCCGCTTTGCGATTGGAGATCGTGCGCCGGTGTATCTTCCAATCAGTGAACCAATCCCCTAAGCTTACACAGGCGAGCGGGGGGCCGCGACGAATAGAAAAAAGAAAAGGCCCAGATGAAGACCATCACAACGACGACAGATCTTGCCGCATATTGCGCCGAGGCCGCTAAATATCCTTACGTGACCGTGGACACCGAATTTCTGCGCGAACGGACCTATTATTCCAAACTTTGCCTGATCCAACTGGCCTATATGGGCGACGGCAAGGATGATGCGGTCTTGGTTGATCCATTGTCTGACGGACTTGATCTGGCCCCGCTTTATGAACTGTTTCAAGACGAGAACGTGGTTAAGGTTTTCCACGCCGCCCGCCAAGACCTTGAGATTTTCTATATTGATCAGGGTGTTATTCCCGCACCATTGTTTGACACGCAGGTCGCGGCGATGGTTTGCGGGTTTGGCGAACAGGCAGGCTATGAGACGCTGGTACGCAAAATTGCCAAGGATTCGGTTGATAAGTCTTCGCGCTTTACCGATTGGTCGCGCCGCCCGCTGACGGATGCCCAGCGCACCTATGCGCTGGCGGATGTGACTCATTTGCGCGTGATTTATGAATTCCTGTCCGCGCAATTGGACAAGTCTGGCCGCAAAAAATGGGTCGCCGAAGAGATGGCCGTGCTAAATGATCCGACCACATATCAAGCGGACCCAGACTTGGCTTGGAAACGCGTAAAAACGCGGACGAGTTCGGGTAAATTTCTGTCGATCGTGCGCGAATTGGCGCGGTTTCGTGAAATCTACGCACAATCGCGCAATATACCGCGCAATCGTGTGTTCAAAGATGACGCCTTGGTTGAGGTTGCATCAACAAAACCCGCGTCTGAACAAGACTTGGGGCGTTCGCGCCTGTTGCTGCGCGAAGCACGCCGTGGCGACATTGCCGAGGGTATTTTAAACGCGGTGAAGGTTGGTTTGGCGGTCAAACCAGAAGACGCGCCGCGCGTTGAGTCCAGTCGTGAGAAATTACAGGTGAACCCTGCGTTGGCGGATATGCTGCGCGTGTTGGTGAAATCCGTTGCAGATACCGAAGGCGTGGCCCAAAAGCTGATCGCCAATAGCGCTGATCTGGATGCGATTGCCGGCGGCATTCGCGATGTCGCGGCCCTGCGTGGTTGGCGCAAAGAAGTGTTCGGTGACGATGCCCTGCGTCTGTGCAATGGTGAAATCGGCTTGGCCGTGAAGGGCGAAAAGGTCGTTACCTTCGCGCTTTAAGCGCGTTTAACGACCGGATGTGCGTGCGTTTGTGGCAGATTGAACCCGAACAGTGCGAATGCCGGTAAGGTCAACGTTATCAATGACATAAGCGGCGCTGATTTGGCGTGACCGCGTTGTGCCGGGCACTTCCAAACGGGTTGGCCGTTGCGCGCGGAACTCAAGCATCAGCACGCCGTTTTCAACGCCGCGGCTGATCAGCTCAGCGTTAAAGAACCCTTGGGTTTCAGCGACACCAACAGCGCGCACGATGGCGCCACTTGGCGCACGATCAACATTCAGGGACGTGATGCTTTGCACCAGCACGCGGCCATCAACAACGACATCACGGCGGCCGGCAGGCACCAGCGGGCGGCGCTCTCCAGTTTCGGTCACTGCGGTCTCGGTGCTGTTGCCAAACCAGTTAAAAGGGTTGAAGCGGCTTTCAGAAATCCGTGCGCAGCCCGAAAGCGTGAGCAGGACAGCAGTGCCTAGAAGTGTTGCGCGCAGCATGGGTCAGTCCCTTTGGTCTTGTTTGGTACGTCTTGCTAGCCCAAAGTTGTCCTCATGAAAAGCGGGCACTGGACGTTTGAGGGGGCCGCGCCTAAGTCAGGGGCAAGATAGGGGACTACTATGGCCACGACTGCCTTTGAAGAAATTGCTGAAACGTTCGAGTTTCTGGAGGATTGGGAAGACCGTTACGCGCATGTCATCGACATGGGCCGCGAAATGCCGCCCCTTGATGACGCGTTCAAAGTTCCAGCGACCAAGGTCGACGGCTGTGCATCGCAGGTTTGGCTGGTTCCTAAAGTTGAGGACGGCATATTCACCTTTCAAGGCGCGAGTGACGCGATGATCGTCAGCGGGCTGATCGCGATTTTGCACGCCTTGTATAACGGTTTACCTGTGAACAAGATTGCTGGCGTTGATGCCCGTGCAGAACTGGAACGTCTTGGATTGAACGATCATTTGTCCGCACAGCGCTCCAACGGGGTGCGCGCGATGATTGAGCGGATTCGCAGCGTTACTGCTTAACGCACGGCGGCGAGCGACGTTTCCAAGTCACCATATCCCGTCAAACGCCGCTCAAACTTCAGCCCAAGTCGTTCGGCGTGTTTTTTGGCGAGTTCGGTCAGGGCAGGGTTGTCCGTTTGCGCCTGATAGACCATCTTTTCATAGTTCCCGAAATACATGTCGCGCAGGTCGGGGTGGCGATCCATGCCCAGTGGTTTCCAGATAAACGCATCAAACTGGCGAACGGAAAAATCTGTCAGATAGAACGCCGTCATCTCGCCCAAGTCCTCAAAAGCGGCATTGCCTTCAAAGAAGCTGTAGCAATGGGGCCCCTCAACCATTTGCACGCCCATGCGATCACAGGCGGCTTTTAACAGCCCACCCGTGCCGCAGTCCGCATAAACCACATAGATATCTTTAAAATCATCGCGGCGCTCGGACACCATTTTTTCAACGGCGGCCACTATTTTATCGGGTGTGTGGTGATAGTTCGCGGGCAGGCAATGTAGATGCAAATGGTCCCAGCCGTTTGCCTCATTCAACGCCAGAATTTCGCGCGCCAAAGCGCCACAGGCGATCAGCAGGATTTTGCCCGCGCCATCGGGGACAGTTGGGAGTGATGTGTCATCCATGCGCGGGCCCCTTCAAATGAAAACGCGTCCGGCAGCAGGGCCACCGGCCGCGCTGGAATTTCAATTTAGCACGTTTTAGGCGGTGGCGCCTTGGTTGTGTTTGCGGGCCATAAACGTCTTTGCGGTTTCAACGGCCACCGCCGCATCACGACAATAGGCGTCGGCGCCGATGGCCTTGCCGAATTCTTCGTTCAGCGGCGCACCGCCCACCAGCACGATCATTTCATCGCGGATGCCTTGCTCAACCATCGTGTCGATCACGACCTTCATGTAAGGCATCGTCGTGGTGAGGAGGGCGGACATGCCAAGAATATCGGGCTCTTCCGTCGCAATCGCTTCAAGGTAGCTTTCAACGGCGTTGTTGATGCCAAGGTCGACGACTTCGAAACCCGCGCCTTCCATCATCATGGACACAAGGTTCTTGCCGATGTCGTGAATGTCGCCTTTGACGGTGCCGATGACCATTTTGCCAACGCGCGGCGCGCCTGTTTCGGCAAGCAGCGGCTTGAGGATAAACATGCCCCCCTTCATCGCGTTCGCCGCCAAAAGAACTTCGGGCACAAACAAGATACCATCGCGGAAATCGTGGCCAACGATGGTCATGCCGCCCACCAGCGCTTTGGTCAGAATGTCGTAGGGCGCCCACTTGCGTTCGAGCAGGATGTTAACGCCTTCTTCAATCTCTTCTTTGAGGCCATCGTACAGATCATCAAACATCTGCGCGACAAGGTCGTCGTCGTTCAGGTCTGCGAGGATGATGTCGTCTTCTTGATCGGACATGGGGGAACCCTTTGAAGTGTCGTTAATTGATTTGCGCGTAAATGTCGCAGGCGGTCTGGACCGATTGCGACACAAGGTGCCCAGACTGCGACGATCCTGCAAATGAATAACGCGCAGGACGAAGCTGAAAGATATTCAGTGTCGTTCTGGGACTTTAGCCGCGGCGGCGGCCACGGCGTGGTGCGCGCACTGGGCCCGCGCCGTCCGTTCCATCGGATTCAGACGAGAACCCACCCATCGCTTCGGTGATTGCCTCAAGCGTTGGCGCGTCGCCTTTGGGGCGGGTTTCGAGCGCTTCGCGCATCGCTTTCAGGTGCTCTGGTGTCGTACCACAACAGCCGCCAATGATTGTCGCCCCACTATTGCGCGCAAGGCAGGCATAGTCGGCCATCAATTCTGGGGTGCCGTCATAGTGGATATGGCCGTCGACGTATTTCGGGATGCCCGCGTTGCCTTTGGCGATGACGGGTTGTTCTGGTCCGGCAGATGCAAAGCCCAAAACGGTGCGCAGCAGATCAGACGCGCCAACACCGCAGTTTGCGCCAAACGCGATTGGTGGATTGGGCAGTTTGCCGACAAGCTTTACCAATTCAGCGCTGGTCAGGCCCATCATTGTGCGGCCCGCGGTGTCAAAACTCATCGTGCCGCACCACGGCATGTCGGCAAGCGCGAAGGCCGCAGCGGCGGCTTTGAATTCGTCGCCAGCGGAAATGGTTTCGACCCAGCACACATCCGCGCCGCCTGCTTTCAGGCCCTCGGCCTGTTCGTGAAACATCTCAACGGCGCTTTCGAACGTCAATGTACCGCCCATGTGATCCATGATGTCACCTGTCGGCCCAACGGACCCAGCAACAACCACTTTGCGGCCAGATTTGTCGGCAACGTCGCGGCCGATTTCGGCGGCTACTTTGTTGATTTCATGCACTTGATCTTGGCCGTCGTGCAGTTTCAGGCGGGATGCATTGCCGCCAAATGTGTTGGTCAGGAAAATGTCTGATCCTGCGTCAACTGCGCCTTGGTACAGGGCGGTGATACGGTCGCGGTGTTCAAAGTTCCAGAATTCCGGCGCGTCGCCAGACTGCAGGCCCATGTTGAACAACGTCGTGCCTGTCGCGCCATCGGCCAAAAGCCAGTCGCGCGTTGCAAGGAGGTCAGACAGGGTGTTGGGCTGGATCGTGGACATTTTGGCGTGCTCCTAAGGGGGTCGCACGCGCTTCGCACGCGCGCGCGTGCGGTGCAATTGAATAATCTTCATCATTTCGCTGAATGAAATTGGGGCGCGGCAAAGGGGGCGGATTGTGAATGGTGTAGGCCAAGGTTGCCATAGTGCCCACGAGGTCGACCAGGGTGGGGGCGCAAAGGTAGCGGGGGTGCCAAGTCGGGGCGAAGGATTGCTTGAAGCGCCGCAATCCGGCTGAGGCCGCAACCGCGCGGGCAGCATAAGCGCTTTTCAGTGCCGTTGCCGGGACGGCCGCCAATGAAAAGCGCTTTGCGCCGTCATGAATGGCTGCAAGAATTCCCGAATGGACAAGGGCATGGAGTGTTCCGTTCGGAAGGGCCGCGCCAGATGGCAAGTGCGCGTGGCGCATGAGGTCCAGCGTCCAGAGATCGCCGGTGTGAAAACTGACGAACGCGACCGGCGTCGCCCCAACATAGGCCGCGAATACACGTTGGTGACGCAAGTATTCAGGGCAAAATCGCCCCATCGAATGCCCGCGCTCTCCACCTGATGCACGCGCCCATTTTTGCGCGATTTCGGCCAGAGAAGCGGTGTCGCGGACTTCGCAAATGTGCAGGGCTGAGGTTCCAAAGCTTTTAAGTGCGCGGCGTAGTTGGCGTTTTTCTGCGCCTTGGGTCGACCATGTGGACACATCAATCATCGCATCTTGTGCACACAAAATGGTCTTCCACCCTGATTTGCGTGCAAGAGCCGCTTGCTTTGCCGAACATTTATAAACGGAGCTTGGCGCGCCTTTTTTGCGCAGGTCCGAGAAGGTTATTGTTTCGGGAAAGTCCCCCAAGACCGCCCCATTCCCCCAGCAAGACAGCGTGAGGAGGGGCGCTTTCTTGTGGGGGAAAACTTGGGCCGATTGCTGCGCGAGGGCGGCTTCGGGATGCTTTAACGGACGTGGAGCGACAGGTTGTGTCGGGCGGATCAGACAAAGCAATGCGATTGCGGCGGGAAGTGCATAATAGATGGTGCGAAACGCCAGAAGTGCCGCCATTGCCGAGGCAGAATGGCTAACCGGAATAAGTGCGAGCAATGACAGATCAAACGCGCCAACGCCGCCAGGGGCGTTAGAAAGCAGTCCGGCACCAAGGGCCACGACGTAAGCCGCAAAAAGAAGCTGGAAAGAAATTGGTTCCGGCCACAACACCCAGAGTGCGGCTGCGGCAAACCCAGTGTCCGCTGCGGTCGCGCAAAGTAATACGAGGAGCGTCGAGGCCCGAACCGGTGCCGGTATCCAGCCAAGGCGGTGACTGAGGCTTGCTAAGAACACCAAGCCAAAAAGCGAAGCGATGCCACCTAAAACGAGCGCGTTAGAGTGGGGCATAAGACCAGATGGCGGCACGATCAGCACTGCGACCACGGCGAGCGCGGCCAGAAACGAGAGGCTTACTGCTGCGGAAAGTCGTGCAACTGCGGCTGCCGTTAAGTCCGGAAGACAACGCCAGCGGACCAACGCACTTGTCACAGCACCAAAACCCAAAGTCTGGGAAACTGCTATGGCCTTTATACCTGCGCTGCGTGCAAGGCTTGGGTGTTGGCGGGTTTGGAGGACGCGGTGCACCAACACGTCATAGATGCCAATTGCGCGAAAGCTGAGTGCCGTAAACACTAAGGCAGCGATCCATTGCCACCAATGCAAGGACACGAACGCAGTCCAGATAGCGACGCTGTCTAACTGTGCGATGTGGCGCACAAACAGCGCCCCAAATACCGCAAGCGCAACAACGGGGACAGTCTTTGAAATCCACCCCGCCCTGACGAAGGTGCGCATCCCCAGCGCGGTTTTTTTAATTTGAGACATGCCCATTCCCCACCTCAATTTCAGATTGACCCCACAAGGAGGACATTTGCAGGGGAATGGTTTTACAAAGGTAAAGGCCATCGCGTCTAATGACGGGATGGCCCAAACTGTATTCATTGAATTTGAACGAAATTCCGCTCAATCGCACAGGATTTAGACTTCGCCGATCAACTGCTCTTTGGCCTCTGCCATGCACTCGGCCATTTTCGCGCGGATCGTGGCTTCGTCGGACAAATGACCGATGTCGTTGAACAGTTTGCGGTAGACGTCCTCATGGCCTGCTTCTTCGAAATCGGCTTTGATGACGTCTTTGGCGTATTCAGCGGCTTCGTCGCCTTCTTTGCCCAGCAAACCAGCGGCCCAGAGGCCAACAAGCTTGTTGCGGCGGGCGTCTGCCTTGAACTGCATTTCTGCGTCATGGGCGAATTTGTTTTCAAATGCGTTCTCGCGGTCGTCAAAAGTGGACATTTTCGGGCTCCATTAGGTGTTCATACAAGATATGCCCCTCGCAGCGCTTGCCCGCAAGGGGGGCTTGGCTTATGAGGCGCGTATCAGGCCTTTTCTGCCCTCTTTGACCTCCAAAGAGAGGGGCCTGCGCAGGAGACAGCATGGCACGTCGCAAACTGGTTTATGAAGGCAAGGCGAAGATCCTTTATGAAGGGACTGAGCCGGGGACGCTCATTCAATATTTCAAGGATGACGCGACCGCGTTTAATGCGGAAAAGAAAGATATTATCGACGGTAAGGGTGTCCTGAACAACCGCCTGTCTGAGTTCTTTATGCTGGGTCTTCAGCGCATCGGCGTGCCGACCCATTTCATCAAGCGCATCAACATGCGTGAGCAACTGATCCGTCAGGTCGAGATCATCCCGCTCGAAGTGATTGTGCGCAACTTTGCCGCAGGAACGATGGCCAAGCGCCTTGGCATGGAAGAGGGCACACCGCTGCCGCGCCCGATTGTTGAGTTTTCTTACAAGGACGACTCGCTTGGTGATCCGCTGGTTCCAGAAGAATACATTATCGCCTTTGGTTGGGCCTCGCAGCAGGACTTGGACGATATTGTCGCGCTCGCGCTGCGGGTGAATGACTTTATGGCCGGTGTTATGCACGGTGTTGGTATCAAACTGATCGATTTCAAAATCGAGATTGGCCGCGTTTGGGACAATGATTTCATGCGCCTTGTTGTAGCCGATGAAATCAGTCCTGACAGCTGCCGTTTGTGGGACATTGAAAGCGGGCGCAAGCTTGATAAAGACGTGTTCCGTCAAGACCTTGGTGATCTGGCGGATGCCTATACCGAAGTTGCAAAACGCCTTGGTGTGATGCCGTCAAATGCGACGAACATCACCAAGCCCACACTGATTAACTAACAAAGAGAGACTGCTGCCATGAAAGCCCGCGTACATGTGATGTTGAAAGACGGTGTTTTGGACCCACAAGGGGCTGCCGTGAAGCACGCGCTTGGCGCTCTTGGGTTTGATGGGGTGGACGGCGTTCGCCAAGGTAAAGTCATCGAGCTTGATCTGGCGGACGGCACATCTGAAGCCCAAGTCGGTGAAATGTGTGAAAAGCTGCTCGCCAATACAGTGATCGAAAGCTACCGGATCGAAGTTCTATGAAGGCGGCAGTCATCCAGTTTCCGGGATCGAACTGCGACCGTGACATGGCTGTGGCGCTTGAGAAATCTGGCGCGGATGTCACGACAGTTTGGCACAAAGATGCAGCCCTTCCAAAGGGCGTTGACCTGGTGGCGATCCCGGGCGGGTTCTCGTTTGGGGACTATTTGCGCTGTGGTGCGATTGCGGCGAATTCGCCGGTTTGTAACGCCGTTGTCGATCACGCGAATGCCGGTGGCTACGTGCTCGGTGTTTGTAATGGCTTCCAAATTCTGACCGAAACAGGCCTGTTGCCTGGTGCGTTGTTGCGCAATGCGGGGCTGAAATACATTTGCCGCACGGTTGGGTTGAAAATCGAAACCAGCAATTCCGCCTATACTGAGGGCTACACTGCTGGCGTTGAAATCGGCGTGCCGATTGCGCACCATGACGGCAATTATTTTGCTGATGATGCGACGATTGCGCAGCTTAAAGGCGATGATCGCGTGGCCTTTACCTACACCGACAACCCGAACGGATCGCGGGGCGATATTGCTGGTATTTTGTCGGAAAACCGTCGTGTACTGGGCATGATGCCACACCCCGAACGTGCCTTTGAAGACGCCCACGGTAACACCGATGGTCAGCGTCTTTTTGCCGGTTTGATGGCGCAACTGGCCAACGCCTAAGCGGTGTGATGGACGCCGCGCGGGTAGGGCGGTAGTATCTTGAAATGACCTGGGGAACTTTGTGATACGGCGCCGCCTGTCGCCTGTTTGGAGGACGCGTATCCTTGTGGCTGCGCTTGTCGCGGTCGCGTGCAGCGTCGTCTACACGTCCAACCGGCTTTTGACAGAACGCTTTACGGAACGCACCCGTGGTGCTGCCGAGGTGCGGCTGGCACTGTATTCCGCCAACCTTATCAGCGAGTTGCGGCGAAATTCGATTGTGCCACAACTGTTGGCGCGCGACCCTGCATTGATTGGTGCGTTGAACTCGGCCGATTACACGCAATCGACATCGCGGTTGTTGTCGTTCGTTGACGAAATTGGCGCAGCGTCCTTGGTTTTGATGGATACGGACGGGCGCATCGTTGCGGCGACGAACCGCGAACTGTTGGGGGGGAACTTACGCTCGCAAAGGTCGTTCTTCGACGCGCTGCGCTCCAATGTCACGACGTTTACGGTCGATGAACGCGAAGAGGGCGGATATTCGTTTACCTATTCACGCCGGATCGAAGACAGCAGTTTGGTGATTGGTGTTGTTTCGGTCGAGGTGGATTTGGCGAAATTGGAACGCTCATGGGCCGGTATTTCCGATGCGGTTATGGTGCTCGACAGCCAAGGGGTTGCGATTTTGGCAACGGAACCGCGTTGGCGTGGGCGCCTTGAGGAAGAAGGGATCGCCCTTTTGGAGCCGCAAACCGCGATCGAGCGCGCGCTTCGTGGCACGCCGGATTGGTCTGCTTTGCCGATTGATGCCTACCTGCGCGGTGACGGTGTGATGCGCCAAGAAGTGCGCGTGCCGTTTCAGGGGTGGCGCGTGGTTAGTTTCACAACGTTCCAATCGGTGCGCGAACGGGTGAATGCGATTTTGGCGCTCGAAATCATGGGTTTCGCGATCACGCTGGCGGGGCTATTTTGGTTCCTGTCACGCAGATCAAACCTCGCGGCGCGGATGTTCCAGATGGAATCGGCGGAGCTTCGCCAGTTGAATAGCCGCCTACAGCGGGAAATTGCCGAGCGTAAGAAGGTCGAAAAGGACCTTGAAGTGGCTGAGCAAACGGTCGCGCAAACGTCTAAACTGGCCGCCCTTGGTGAGATGTCAGCCGCCGTTTCACATGAGTTGAACCAACCCCTTGCGGCGATGAAAACCTACCTCGCTGGCGCGCGTCTTTTGATCAGCCGCGAGCGTCCCGATGAGGCCATTGTCGCGGTGCAACGGATCGACAGCCTGATTGAGCGGATGGGCGCGATTACCAAGCAGCTGAAATCCTATGCGCGCAAAGGCAAAGATAGCCTTGAACCCGTTGATATGAAGGACGCGGTGCTGTCATCGTTGTCTATGATGGAACCGCAATTGCGCCAACGGCAAGTGGCGATAACGCGCACTTTGCCGGACCATCCGGTGATGATTTTTGGCGATAGAATGCGCTTGGAACAGGTCATCATCAACCTGCTGCGCAACGCTTTGGACGCCACCAAAATGGCGGGTGAACCGGTGATCGAAATCCTGCTGGTACAGGGCGATGTGGCACGCCTTTCCGTGCGCGACAATGGGGGTGGAATTGAAGACCTCGATGAGTTGTTTGAACCGTTTTACACCACCAAAGCCCCGGGGGATGGTACAGGCTTGGGGCTTGCTATCTCATCGGGCATCGTAAACGACTTCGGCGGACGGTTGATCGCGCGCAATTCTGCGAAAGGCGGGGCTGTATTTGAAGTAGAACTGCCCATATTGGGTTCAGATTTAGAAGCAGCGGAGTAAACGCATGGCTCAGGCAATGAAAATCGCGATTGTTGATGACGAACAGGACATGCGGCAGTCCATTTCCCAGTGGCTGGCCCTGTCGGGTTACGACACAGAGACATTCGCCAGTGCGGAAGACGCGCTGAAAGGTGTGGGTCAGGATTATCCGGGTATCGTTGTCAGTGACATCAAGATGCCGGGCATGGATGGCATGCAGTTTCTGAAGAAGCTGAAGGGCGTTGATAGTTCGCTCCCCGTTATCATGATCACGGGCCACGGCGATGTGCCGATGGCGGTTGAGGCGATGCGTATTGGCGCGTTCGATTTCCTTGAAAAGCCGTTCAACCCAGACCGCATGACGGAATTGGCCAAAAAGGCGACCGTTGCGCGCCGTTTGACGCTGGATAACCGTGCGCTGCGCCGTGAATTGTCAGACGGTGGTGCGTTGATGAAAAAGCTCATCGGTGCATCGCCTGTCATGGAGCGTTTGAAAGAAGACATCCTTGATCTGGGGCAGGCCGATGGCCATGCGCTGATTGAGGGCGAGACGGGGACGGGTAAAACGCTGGTCGCGCACGCGCTGCATGCTGTTGGCGCGCGTGCGAACAAGAAATTCGTGCTGATTTCATGTGCCGCCTATGAGGAAGACGCGCTGTCCAAGCGGCTGTTTGGCCCTGCAGGGCAGGACGATCCGATCCCTGCGATGGAGGAAGCCCGCGGTGGTACATTGGTGCTGGAGGACATCGAAGCCTTGTCCGAGACCAACCAAGCGCGTTTGCTGACGGCAATTAACGAACAGGGCACACCCGCCGAAACCCGCATCGTTGCCATTTGTAACCTGCAGGACGAAGGCAAAACCTGCGAAAGCGTGCTGCGCAATGATCTGTTTTATCGCCTGGCCGCTTTGCGGATCACCGTGCCGCCGCTGCGGGCACGTGGTGAAGATATCCTGACGCTTTTCACCCGTTTGGGCGAAGGCTTTGCCGAGGAATATGGTTGTGATGCGCCAGAAGTATCCGCACAAGAAGCCGCGCAATTGCTGCAAGCGCCGTGGCCGGGCAACGTGCGCCAGCTTTATAACGTGGCCGAACGCGCTGTGCTGCAAAACCGCCGTGGCTCAGGTACGATTGCCAGCCTCTTGATGACGGAAGACGACGAAAGCCAGCCTGCGATCACCCCCGAGGGCAAACCGCTTAAGGAATTCGTCGAGGCATTTGAGCGGATGTTGATTGACAACCCCATGCGCCGCCACAAAGGGTCCATCGTGAACGTCATGGAAGAACTGTGCCTGCCGCGCCGGACGTTGAACGAAAAGATGGCGAAATACGGGCTGCAACGATCTGATTATCTTGGGTAAATCAGGCTGTATGGCGTGAAGATTGTCAGCCTAAATGCGTGGGGTGGGCAGGTTTGGCCCGCGCTTGGCAGTTGGCTTGGCAGCTACGGCGCGGATGTCGTCTGTCTTCAGGAAATGATCAAGCCGGTTGATCCCAGCCCGCCGTGGCTGGCTTACCGCGATGCGTTTCGCAGTCTGAATCAACGATCTGATTTGTTTGGTGACATCTGCAAGTCGCTCCCTCATCACAACGCGGCCTTTCACCCCGCAGTGCAAGGCAAACTGAGCGATACGGCTGGCGTTGAATACGTGTCCCAGCACGGTTTGGGCCAATGGTGCGCGCCAGGCCTGACTGTTTTGGATCGCATAGACGGTTTTGTGCATGGCGCATTTCGCAAAGATGGATGGGGAGATGAACCTGTGCCGCGCGGGTTTCAGGCGGTGCGTTTGGCGCAGCAAGGGCGTGCACGCTCCGTAACGATCGCCCATTTCCACGGGTTGCGCGACGCGGCCGGAAAGGGCGACACCCCACTGCGTCAGGAACAGGCGAAGCGCGCTATCACGCTGCTGTCGCAAATTGCGTCGCCCAAAGACGATGTGGTTTTAGCAGGTGATTTCAACATCCTACCAACGAGCGAGACGTTTGATATTTTCGCAGATTGGGGGCTGCGCGATCTGGTCGGCACACAAGATACGCGCACGCAGCTTTACCGCAAAGACGTGCGGCACGCCAATTACATGCTGGTGTCCGCGTCGGTTAAAGTCCAAGCGTTTGAGGTCTTGGCAGCCCCCGTTGTGTCCGACCATTGCCCGCTGGTGGTGTCGCTGGGTTAGAACAAAAACGCATTCGCGTTCGATCCGGTCACTTTGAAGTTGTAAAATACCCCCGTTCCCCCCTATGTATAAACCACGGGTGGTTGCCATAACGCTTTGCGCAAAATCCCGGTGAGTTTTTCTGTGTTTTGGTTGAGTGGCCCGATCATGCGATCCCGTCATACCCATAAGACAGACCGAAGAATGTGGTTTCTTAACAAGAAGCTAGATGAATAGCCCTCGGCGGTGATGGAAAACCTAAACGCTTGGGGCCTTGAATGGGCCGCTTTCGCATATGCATTGGTGGTCGGAGACCAACGCGATGGACCGCGCGATATTACTTAGCGAGAGAGCGACGAGCCAATTGGTTCGCGCATCCGCTGGTGCGCGCATCGCCACAATCAAACACGCGTCAGACACCGTAGCATCCTTAGGGGTGCCGCCAAATGGCGCGTGGAACAGGATACAATGGCTAAGAAAATGCTTATCGATGCCACCCACGCGGAAGAAACCCGCGTTGTGGTGGTCGACGGAAACAAGGTCGAGGAATTCGACTTTGAAACCCAATCCCGCCGCCAGCTGGCCGGCAACATCTATCTCGCAAAAGTAACACGGGTCGAACCATCGCTGCAGGCAGCGTTTGTGGACTATGGCGGCAACCGCCACGGGTTCCTTGCGTTCAACGAAATCCACCCTGACTACTACCAAATTCCGGTTGCTGACCGCGAAGCGCTGATGGCCGAAGAAAAGGCCTACGCCGAAGCAATGAAAGCCGAGGCTGAGGCCGAAGCTGAAAAGCCCAAGCGGACGCGCCGTCGCCGTAAGCCCAAAGCGGCTGAGGTGGATACCAAGGATGCCGTTGCAACGGCTGACCCTGTCGAAACACCTGAGGAAGAGACATCCGGCGATATCGCTGGCATGGAAACGATCGACCTGACGGATGAAGGCGATGCCGTAATCGCAGATGGCGAAGCCACGTCGCATATGGAAACCGTTGCGGAGACGCCTGTTGAAGAGCCAACAGACGACGCCGAAGACGAAGCCGATGCTGGCGCTACTGATGCGACGGCCAAAGACGAAACCATCGAAAGCGTCACGGACGAGGACGATCAAGAGGACGTGCGCCCCGTGCGCAAGCCGCGCCCAAAGCGTTATAAAATTCAAGAGGTTATCAAAGTTCGCCAAATCCTTTTGATCCAAGTGGTCAAGGAAGAACGCGGCAACAAGGGTGCGGCCCTGACGACATACCTGTCCCTTGCTGGCCGTTACTGCGTGCTGATGCCGAACACCGCACGTGGTGGTGGTATCTCGCGCAAGATTACCAACGCCGCAGACCGCAAGAAGCTGAAATCCATCGCCAATGAAATGCTGGTACCAGAAGGTGCTGGCCTGATCATTCGCACGGCAGGATCACAGCGCACCAAGACCGAGATCAAGCGCGACTATGAATACCTGCAGCGCCTGTGGGAACAGATCCGCGAGCTGACGCTGAAATCCACAGCGCCCGCGCAAATCTATGAAGAAGGCAACCTGATCAAACGCTCGATCCGTGATCTTTACAGCAAAGAGATCGACGAAGTGATCGTTGAAGGTGAAAACGGCTACCGTGTCGCCAAAGACTTCATGAAGATGATCATGCCGTCACACGCAAAGGACGTGACCAACTACAAAGAACAGATGCCACTTTACGCGCGCCATCAGGTCGAAGGGTATTTGAACGGCATGTTCAACCCGACTGTGCAGCTGCCGTCTGGTGGTTACATCGTGATCGGCATCACCGAAGCGCTTGTCGCGATTGACGTGAACTCTGGCCGTGCGACCAAAGAAGGCTCAATCGAACAGACCGCCACCAAGACCAACCTTGAGGCCGCCGCTGAAGTTGCGCGTCAGTTGCGCCTTCGTGACCTTGCCGGCCTGATTGTCATCGACTTCATCGACATGGATGAGCGTAAGAACAACGCTGCCGTTGAAAAGATGATGAAAGACAAGCTGAAGACAGATCGCGCGCGCATTCAGGTGGGGCGGATTTCCGGCTTTGGCCTGATGGAAATGTCGCGCCAGCGGTTGCGTCCGGGCATGTTGGAATCGACCACACAGGAATGTTCACACTGCCACGGCACGGGCTTGTTGCGCTCGGATGATAACGTTGCACTCGGCATTCTGCGCCAGCTTGAAGAAGAGGGCGTGCGCGGCCGTTCCAAGGAAGTTCTGATCAAAGCACCGATCGTGATTGCCAACTTCCTGATGAACCAAAAGCGCGAGCACATCGCACAGATCGAAGCCCGTTACGGGTTGTCCGTGCGGATTGAATGCGATCCGCATCTGGTGTCGCCCGACTACACCCTTGAGAAGTTCAAAACAGCGACCCGCGTGGTGGCCGAAGTTGAACTTGCTTCTGTGATTTCCTCAGACACAGCTGTTATGGCGGATATTGAAGAAACCGTTGAAGAGGCGGACACAAACACCTCGCCCGAGCAGCAAGATGGTGAAGCACCAACCAAAAAGCGCCGCCGTCGCCGTCGGCGTCGTCGTGGTGGCGGTGGCGGCGAGAACGCTGATGCCAACACTGCTGAGAATGCTGGCGAGGCCGTAACCGGAGACGCGGTTGCTGCACCCGTTGAAGCGGACGCTGCGGTTGTTGCGGCAGATGCTGTTGAAACCGAAGAGGCACCAAAGCCGAAGCGCACGCGCATGCGCCGTAAGAAGAGCGACGCTGCACCAGTAGACGCTGCTGAAGCTGCTGCAGAGCCTGCTGAGGCCGCACCTGCTGAGCCCGTCGCTGAGGAAGCGCCAGCAAAGCCAAAGCGTACACGCACCCGCCGCAAAAAGAACGACGATGTGCCAGCTGAAGCGGCGAAGGCCGAAGAAGCGGTGCCTGCGGCTGAAGAAGAGCCCGCGCCGAAGCCGAAGAAGGCGACTCGCGCACGTAAGAAACCTGCTGCGAAGGCTGAAGCTGAAGCTGAAGCTGTTGCGGCTGAGTCTCCGATTGCTGAGGCGCCCGTTGAAACACCGGAACCGGTTGCGGAAGCAAAGCCCAAGCGCGTCCGCAAAACCACATCCAAGCCAAAAGCAGTTGAGCCAGAAGCTGAGGTGGTGGAGCCGGCAACAGAGGCCAAAGAATCGCCTAAGAAACGCGGCTGGTGGTCCTTGGGTGGACGCTAAGGCGATACATGAATAAAGATCTGTAAGGATTTGAAAATAAATGCCGTCCCACGAAATTGGGGCGGCATTTTTATTGGGTCAATCGCTCAATAACATAGATCTGGTACGCACCTTCATCAGTTTGCGAAACCAGCCGATGCTTTGCCTCAACACAGAAGTGCGGAATGTCGATCACGGCGATCGGATCATCTGCCCAAACTGTGACAACAGTTCCAACCGGGACCCCACGCATCACCTTACCGAGCTTCAACACCGGCAAAGGACACATCAACCCACGTGCATCAATAATATCTTCCATGACCTTGGGGTGGCGCGCATTTTCACAAATGTCCACTCTGTCGACGAAATTTTTCAACGTGGTTGAAACATGTTTCAACGGTGACGTGACCAACTGTCAGGTGACGGCGCACCATTGGGACGCTAAGTACAGGGTATGTTTGAAACCGAAACCTTCCTCGCAGCATCGCTGATTCCAGCACTCCTTGTCGCATTTTCAGCGGGCATTCTGTCGTTTCTCAGCCCCTGTGTGCTGCCGATTGTGCCGCCTTACCTCGCTTATATGGGGGGGGTGAGCGTATCGGAGATGGAAGACAACAAGGGCGCACGTAAACGCGCCGTCGTTTCGGCGTTGTTTTTCGTGCTCGGCCTTTCAACAGTTTTCTTGATCCTTGGGGCAGGGGCGTCGGCACTTGGGCGCGTGTTTCTTGGTGTCAAAACCTACTTTGAGATAGGCGCCGGCATTGTGGTGATCATCTTCGGGTTTCATTTCCTTGGGCTTTACCGTTTGAAATTTCTTGATCGCGAAATGCGCGTGGATGCAGGGGACCAAGGCGGGTCTGCCTTTGGCGCGTATTTTCTTGGTCTTGCCTTCGCGTTCGGCTGGACACCCTGCCTTGGCCCAATCCTAAGTGCGATCTTAGGGCTTGCGACAGGGCAGGCGGATGTAGCTAAGGGTATGTTATTGCTTGGAACTTATGCGCTTGGGCTTGGTGTTCCGTTCCTTTTGGTCGCCGCATTCTTCCCGCAAATGAAGCGCCCGATGGCATGGATGAAACGCAACATGGGTGTGATCGAAAAGACGTCAGGCGTGCTGCTTGTCGTCGTTGGGCTGGCGATGGCGACGGGCTTTTTGTCGATGTTCGCATTCTGGATGCTTGAAGCGATGCCATTCTTGGCGGTTTTTGGTTAGCGGCTAACTTATTTTTGCCGAAGTTCGGGTCTATAGTGGCTTCAAATTAAGGGCGAAGCGCAATGGATCAGGCAGAGAATACACAGGTGAAACGCCGAAAGGTGTTCTATATTCCCGGCTATGACCCCATTCATCCGCGCCGCTACCGCGAGCTTTATCGTACTGAATCTGCAGCACAATCCGAGATTTCCGGCTATGATGTCGGCATCGCCGCGAAAGCCGGTGAACACTACGGCTGGCGCGTGGAATCGCGCATGGACGGGCAATCTGTAGACGCTGAGGTTGAGGTGTTGGTTTGGTCTGACATTGTGCGCAATTCGATGGCGTCCAGCATCCCCGCGACCTATCTGCAATTGGTGCGTACCGCGTTCACCTACATCGCGTCCGGTGCTTTGCGCCGCTTGATGTGGTTGCGCAAAGGGCCGGTGATCGCCGCGCTTTACCCTGTCGGAATGTTGCTTTTGCAACTGTTGGGGGCCGTACTTGCGGGGCTTTTGGCCACAAAGGTTTTCAGCTGGGCGCTGATCGGGGCTGGTCGTGCGATCGTCGGACTTTTTACCGGTGGGGAACGGACGAATTTCTATTTATCAATGTTTTACAATGGATTACTGGCTGTTGAATTGGTGTTGGTTGGGTGGATTACGTGGCAGGTACTTTGCTGGTTCAAGAAAAATGATGGCAAGTTCTTTGCCTATTACCTTATGCATGATTTCGCCTATTCCGCCAAAACAAAGGGTTCAAACGCGCCTGAGCTTGAAGACCGTATGGCGGATTTTCGGGGCGTTATCGGCGAAGCGTTGGAGGGTGACTTTGATGAAGTGTTGGTTGTCGGCCATTCATCCGGTGCGCATTTAGCGGTGTCCATCCTTGCGGATTTGATCCGTGAAGGCGGCGTTTTGGCGGATCGTCCCGCGCTCGGATTCCTGAGCCTTGGGCAGGTCGTCCCGATGGTGAGCTTCTTGCCCAAAGCCGACCGTTTGCGTACCGATCTAAATTACCTATCCACCCGTGATGAGCTGACTTGGGTCGATGTCACCGCGCCCGGTGACGGATGTACATTTGCGCTGTGTGATCCGGTGGCAGTGTCCGGTGTCGCACCAGCAGGGCAGAAATGGCCACTGGTGATTTCGGCCGCGTTCACCCAAACCCTGTCGCCCAAGCGCTGGAAAGAGCTGCGTTGGAAATTCTTCCGCCTGCATTTTCAATACCTTTGCGCGTTTGATCGGGTTGGGGACTACGACTATTTCCGCATCACGGCAGGGCCACTGACCCTCGCTGAGCGCTTTGAGGGGCGCGAGCCGAGCAAATCGCGCATTGACGTAGCCGCGTCCAAGTTTACCAGTATGAACCATGATCCCGCCCAAACCCCCATCACGTCCTGAGAAGGTCTCGCTTTGGCGTTACCTCAAGCTGTTTCGCCAAGACATCCTGTCGGCGCAGCCTGCGAAACTTTATCGCGCGTGGATGGCGGAGTTTAAGACGCCGTTCTTTCGTAGTTATCTGGTGAATGACCCCGAGCTGGTGAAACGGGTGCTGAAAGACCGCCCCGATGATTTCCCAAAGTCTGATCGCATTGGTGCTGGCTTGCGCCCCTTGCTGGGGAACTCGGTGTTCTTGACCAATGGTGAGACATGGAAGCGCCAACGTCGCATTATCGACCCTGCGTTTGAGGGGGGGCGTCTGCGTGACACCTACGGCGCGATGTATGCAGCTGGGGAAGCCGCGGTTGCGCGCATGGCGACCAATCTTGGTGTGCAGGATATTGAACCCGAAACGTCCCATGCGGCCGCAGACGTGATCTTTCGCACGCTGTTTTCCATTCCGATTGAGGATGAAACCGCGAGCGCGGTATTCGAGAAATTCCGCGATCACCAGCGCACCCAGCCGATCCTGAATCTGGCCGCGTTCATCCCCGGTCCGCGCTGGATGCCACGGTTCTTTCGTCGTGCGACCAAAGACACCGCCGCTGATATTCGACGGTTGATCACAGATTTGACCGAACAACGCATGGCCGAAATTACCGCCGGAACCGCGCCAAATGATCTGGCGACCAAGATCATGACGACCGCCGATCCCGAGACTGGACAGAAATTCAGCACCGATGAAATGGTCGACCAAGTCGCGATTTTCTTTCTTGCGGGCCATGAAACCAGCGCCAGCGCCTTGGCATGGACGTTCTATCTGCTGGCCATGTATCCGGACTGGCAGGACAGGCTCGCGGCCGAGGCCGAGGTGGTTAACGCCGACTTTGCCAGCGTGTCCAAACTGCGCCTATGTCGTGATGTGTTCCGCGAAGCACTGCGTCTTTATCCGCCGGTTCCAATGATGGTGCGTGAAACCAAGTGCCCCGAGGAAATGCGCAACCGTAAAGCCCCGACAGGGGCGCAGGTCGTGCTTAGCCCGTGGCATCTGCACCGCCATGAACGCCTTTGGGACAATCCGGATGGGTTTGACCCGACCCGCTGGGCCACTGAGAACGGTAAGGAATGCCAGCGCAACGCCTATATCCCGTTTTCCGCAGGGCCGCGCGTGTGCACGGGGGCGGGCTTTGCGATGGTCGAGGGGCCGTTGTTGCTGGCCATGCTGCTGCGCCGTTTCAAGTTTGAGCTGACGGATAAGGTGCCTGTTCCGGTTGCCCACCTTACGGTGCGCGCCAAGGATGGGATCTGGCTAAAGATTTCTGAGCGGGATCCGATCTAAGCGATTTTAGAATCGCACGAAACTGCCTTCATCGTTTTCAGCCACGCTATAATCCGTAGCAATCCGACAAGACTGTCGCGAGTTGGCAAACCCAGTTTTCAAGCCGGAAAACAAAATTGGGCATAATTGGGGTGGAAGGAAATTTCGATAAAGTATTTTGTTTCAATGAGTTAAGCGATTGTTTTGTTCCCGAGGCATCAAATATGACACATTTGCCCTATTCTCCGACGCTCGCGTGTAACGTAACTTAGGGTTGTGGGGGCTTCATAGGGGTCAAAAGTATGACTGTTGCGAAGCCAATTTATAGTGTTCTGACAGCGCCAAGTAGCGTGATGTCTTTTCTGCGGACCCGTTTCGGGGCGCCGACAGAAGACCTGTATGTTCCAAAACCAAAGGTTGAACAGCCGCAGCGCGACATGGATCCGTTGATGATGGATCGCTCACGTTATGCGCGCCTTCTGGATCATGAGTTGGACCGTCAATTGTTGACACAAGTTGAGCGTGAGGATTCTGATATGCTCAACCGCGTGCGTTCAGCGCTCTATGAGGCTTGAGTGTCGCGCAGGGTGTTGAGAACAAACACCCGTATCGCAGACGCGAGGCCCACATCGCCGCGGGCCTCGTCAATCTTGATCGCCAAACCGTTGAGCGTTTGATTGCGCTCAGCGGCGATGCGGCGAAACTCATCCCAAAATTCCGGTTCCAATGACACGCTGGTGCGGTGCCCGCGCAGGGTGAGGCTATGTTTGACGGGGCGGGTGGTCATTCGTCTTCGAACTTCAGCTGATCGAGGCGCCCTTTGGCCTGTGCTTCGCGGGCGGCTTCTGCCATCCGCTCGGCCTTGGTGCGCCCGAACTTGCGGGCGTTCAGATCGGCCTCGGCCTTTTTCTCTGTACGCTCGCGGTCCTTGCGGACTTTGTTCAGGTTTACGATTTCACTCATTTATTTGGGGCCAATCATGTCCTCAGGGCGCACAACGCGGTCGAATGTTTCTTCGTCGACAAATCCAAGGGCTACGGCTTCTTCACGCAGGGTCGTGCCGTTCTTATGCGCAGTCTTGGCGACTTTCGTGGCGTTGTCGTAGCCAATTTCAGGGGCCAAAGCTGTCACCAGCATCAGGGATTCCTTCATCAGTTTGTCGATACGCGCTTCATTGGCTTGCGTGCCAGCCAGCATACGGTCCGTAAAGCTATCCGTGACGTCGCCCAAAAGCTGCATGGATTGCAGCAGGTTATATGACATCATCGGGTTGTAGACGTTCAATTCGAAGTGACCTTGCGAACCTGCAAAACCAATCGCGGCATCATTACCCATGATGTGCGCACAAACCTGCGTCATGGCTTCGGCTTGTGTCGGGTTCACTTTGCCCGGCATAATCGAGGAACCAGGTTCGTTTTCCGGCAAGATCAATTCACCCAGACCGGACCGCGGACCAGAGCCCAAGAAACGCATGTCGTTGGCGATTTTGTAGCATGCCATCGCGGTGGTTTTGATTGCGCCGGACATGAAGACCATCGCATCGTGCGCGGCGAGGGCTTCAAATTTGTTCGGTGCCGTCACAAAAGGCAGGCCCGTGATGTCAGCCATGTGGCCCGCAACCGTTGTGTCCCACCCTTTGTCGGTGTTCAGACCGGTGCCAACGGCGGTGCCGCCTTGGGCGAGTTCATAAATACCGGGCAGGGCCATCTTGATGCGCTCAATCCCGTTGCGCATCTGCTTGGCGTAGCCGGAGAATTCCTGACCCAATGTCAGCGGTGTCGCGTCTTGGGTGTGGGTACGGCCGATCTTGATGATGTCTTTGAACTTTTCGGCTTTGTTTTCCAGCTCGGCTGCGAACTTTTCGAGGCCCGGCAACATCACATCGCGTGCGGTCATC
>JAHBAO020000305.1 GCA_018500065.2 Octadecabacter sp.
AACGCCCGCGGGTGACAGGCGTTTCGAACGAAAGAAACGTGAGAACCCCAAGGTCTAGAAACAAAGAAGGCCCTCGCAGAAATGCGGGGGCCTTTTGCGTTCGAGTGACTGCGACTGGCCCTTAAGCGCGATACGGCTGGATGAAGTCTGCTGACAAGGCATAGGAAATGTCGGCGAGTTGTGTAGATGTGGACGCTGTTCCAAACATGCCCACAACAGTCACCGCTTCAAACAAGCCGGAACTTTCATAGGGCGTGGATGTTGTCACGAACACCAACTGGTTTGCGGGCGGTGGTGGCACATGAACGCATGCACCAACGTAGGGCACCAGAATAAAAGCCGTCACGCCCGTGCCCGAATAGTCGATGGGCACAATGAAACCCGGCAGGCTAACCACCAAACCGTTCCAATCGGTTCGCACGCCGTTTGATTGCGGTTGCTCGCTTGTGATTTCGTCAGATTCATCGTGGCCGAACAGCCCTTGGACGGATGGTGGAATCGGCGGTTCGCCTTTGGGGGCCAGATCGCGCCAATTCAATGCGATGATGTCCTCAGCGATTGCCACGCGCGGCAAACACGCTGCTGCTCCTAATCCCGCCAACAGCGCACGGCGGTTTGGTGGACGGATTACCATACGTAGATTTCCATGAATTCCGCTTCCATGACGTAGCCCGTTTCCGCCACTTCAGTCGTCTGCAATTCATGTTGTATTCGTCCAGTGACCCAAACCGCGTCCCATAAGTTATCAGACGGCCACGGCGTCACGGCATTAACGAAAACCAGCTGGTTAGGAGGAGGCGGCGGCGTATGAAGGCAGGCCCCAACGTAGGGCACCAAGACAAAACTGGTTACGCCCGCTGTAGATTGATCAATCGGGATAATAAAGCCCGGCATCTTGATATAGGCCCCGTCGAGCGCCGGATTCAGCTTGGTGGCATTCGCATCAAACTGAGGGAGCCAAATATCATTGCGTTCGTCCATCACGCCTTCGCCGATGATCTCGGAATAGGGCACGCCGGGCGGGATCAGATCGTCCCATGTGATCTCTGTCGCCGGAGCCGCAAGTGCAGCCCGTGGAAGCGCTGCACAGGCAGCTGCAAACGACATCAATTTGCGTCGAGACACAGTCATCGGAAAACTCCTACGGCCTTAAATCCGCACCATCATACCATCGGCAAGGGACATTCGGTAAGCTCTGATTGCGGGAACCATGCTCACAATTGCGCCAGCGACGACAACGCCAATAAGAACCCAGACTTCGCGTAGGCTCAGCGGATCAATGGGAACCCACAAACCAAACGCGCTGTCGATCAGCGGTTGGGCGATGAACAAGCCTACATAAAGTAAGACAAGGCCGAGGAGCGCGCCGATGGCAGCCATGACCGCTGCCTCAAGCACCAGCATTGCGAAAATGACGCGTGGTCGCGCGCCCATTGCCCGAAAGATTGCCATTTCGCGGCGACGTTCGTTTAGGCTGGAAAAGATCGTCGCCATCATCCCGATCAGGGCCGTCACGATCACCATGCCTGACACCGCGATCAGTGCGGTTTCAGCGATGCCGACGATTTGCCAAAGCTCTTGCAGGGCGACGCCGGGCAGGATCGCAAGCAGCGGTTCTTCGGCGTATTCATTGATGCTGCGTTGCAGGCCGAACACTTGCAGGCGCCCTGTTGCCCCGACAAGTGCCGCAGTGATCGCTTGCGGTTGCAGGTCCATCTGGCGGATCACATCTGGCGATGTTGCTTGGCCCGGAATTTGCGCACCACTGCGCCAATCAACGTGGATCGCCTCGATTGCTTCAAGGCTTACGATCACGGTTCGATCAACAGGCGTTCCCGTCTTTTCCAAAATACCCGAAATGCGAAACGGTTGGTCTTCGTGTTCGCTAAAGGATGCCAGCCCATGCGCCACGACAATCGGGTCGTCAACGCTATAGCCAAGGGTTTCAGCAACATCCGCCCCGATGGTTGCATCAAACAGATCGTTCATCAATGCACCGTCGCGCACGGTGAGCGATTGGCCTGAACGGTACTTATACCGTTCAAAAAACGCGCCTGTCGTCCCCATCACGCGAAACTGGCGATGACTGTCCCCGAGCGAAATGGGGACGATCCAATCCACTGCGTCGCTGGCCGCGATGTCTTGATAGCTTTCCCACGTCATGTTGTTGGTCGCATTGCCGATGCGGAACACGGAATAAAGCAGCAATTGCACGGACCCCGTGCGCGCGCCGACAATCAGATCGGTTCCCGAAATCGTATCGGCAAAGCTGGCCTTGGCCCCTGTCCGGACCTTTTCAACACCCAGAAACAACATGACTGACAAGGCGATCGCCAGAATGGTCATCGCGACAGTCAATGCGCGGGCAACGAGGGATCCGAGGGCTAAGCGTAAAATCATGCCGCGCCTCGTGTGGTTTTGACGATGTCCGACATCTGGATCACGCGGTCAAACTGCTCGGCCAAGCGTGCGTCGTGGCTGACCATCAAAACCGTGGTGGCGTGGGCGCGGGACTGAGTGAACAACACGTCCAAAAATGCGGTCTGGGTTGCTGCGTCCAAAGAGGACGTCGGTTCATCGGCAACGATGAGAGGGGGCGTTCCAATCAATGCGCGGGCCGCTGCGACGCGTTGTTGTTGGCCGACGCTGAGCAGGCCAGCCCGTGCGCCGATAACATCGCTGGGCAATCCGAGGTCGCGGCACAAACGTTCGACATCTTCTAATGGCGACGCCACGCGCTTGGCCCGATCCGGCGCAAACCGCAGGGGCAGCAGGATATTGTCACGTACGCTGGCGAAAGGCAGCAGGTTGAATTGTTGGAAGATCAGCCCGATTTGTTCGGCGCGGAACCTGTCGCGTGTGCCCGATGACATTGATGATATGTCTGTTCCCGCAACGCATACCGCGCCGCTTTGGGCGACGATCGTTCCGCAGATTAGGGACAACAATGTCGACTTTCCCGACCCGCTTTCGCCCAACAGCAAAACCGTTTCGCCCTGTGTCAGCGACAACTTTGGGACATCCAATCCAAACGACGCCCGCCCTGGCCGTCGATAACGGACGTCGTTCAATTCAAGAACTGGGGCAGGGTTGGTCATTAACTGGCCTGATTAGTTCAAAGCACTAAGGTCCAGCATTGGCGCGTCGCGTTCAACCTCAAATGCGGTCGCGCCACTGTCTGAAAGAACCTGAACCTCAACTTCAAGCGCATTTGGGAAGGCTGCAAAGTAGGCGAAGGAAATCTCGGTCAGCGCCGTGATGTCGCCGCACTCCAACAGGTATTCGGCGTGGAATTCAGTGTGTCCAGCCTCGTCCGCATGCGCGTCATGGTCGTGTTCGCCATGCTCACCATCATCGTGGTCATCATGCTCTTCTTCGGCTTGGTCGTGATCATCATGTTTATCGTGATCGTCATCATGCTCGTCCCCGCTTTCCAACTCGGCGTTCGCTTCAACGACGGCGCATCGGGCCGCATCGGACATCACGAACAACTCAAGCGGGTTTGCAAGAACCAGCAGCGCAGCGTCTACAGATGCGATGTCTTCATCGCTTTCAGCGCCGTATTCGAACCCGACGATGTCAGCCCCGGGGGCATGCAATTCCATCGCTACCTGCGATCCGTCGATTGCAATATCAAGCTGGCCAACCCCATGTTCGTGGCTGTCCAATTGCCGCGGTTCCTCGGCAAAAACAGGCGATGCAACAAGTGCGGTACAGGCGAGAAGAGACGAGAGTTTCATGAGGGTTGCCTACTGTAACAAGAGAATTTGGGTTAGGCTGTGCATCCGTTGCACAGCCCGTGCATTTCAACGATGTGGCGGGTGGCTGCGAACTTTGAGCGGGTTGAGATGGCGGAAAGTTCGGCCAGTAATGGCGTGCCGTCGTGTTCTTCAACGGCGCCGCAATCTTCGCAAATGGCTAGTACGGGCACTGCCGCATGGTGTTCACATCGACACGGAACGAAAGATTTGATTGATTCAAGTTTATGCGCACGTCCTTGGTCCGTGAGCGCAGCTAGGGCCCGATAGACAGTTGGGGCCGCAATGTCAGGTTCGTCGCGCTTCATCTCATCCAAGATCGCATAGGCCGTCATCGGTTTTTTGTGTCCTTTCAAAACACTCAAAACATCTGATTGCCGCACGGCCGCTTGTTTGCGCATTTGTCTGCCCTTCCGATGGTGATGTGCATTTGTTATTTTATAAAGTAACAAATCGCAACACCGCAGTGCTGTGCATCGGCAATCGTTCGCCAAGCCCAACAACCGTCTCAACCCAGAACAATCATCAGCTTCTCGAAATCGAATGGTGGTATTGGCCCTCAGAGGCGATAGTGTTTACGAAAGCCGCGATTTGCGGCGATGGTTTGAACGCTTTGCAAAAGGCAGCCGGGACGCATCTATGACTTCGAGCATTCTTTCTTTGCCCTTTCGCATTGTCTTCGCGATCATCAAATTCTTTCTGTACCCTTGGTACATCCGCTGGATTTTCCGGTTGCCGTGGATCGTGTATCTCGGCTTAGGGGCTTGGGCTGGATATTTTGCGTATCAAGAATATGAAAACTATCGCTTCAACGTCTTTGAGGCTGGATATCAAGCGTCCGAAGGCGCGCCTGATCCGACGCCATTGTCAAAATGGAATGGTGTTTCGGATGTCTACAGCAACGACGAAGTGCATGTTGCTGGTTTGTATTTCGAAGCGCTGCCGCAAGGTCGATTTGATCCTGTAGGGTTGGAACGCGGATTTATCTTGCTCGCGGACGATCTGGGCCGTGAAGTGAAAGCCGCGCTCGTGGTTATGCCGGATGACCTACCGCGGTTGCAGCGCCAACTTGAGGCGCAAGGTGGTGGTGACCGTATTGCGGTGAACGTGAATGGGACGCTTAGCCGCAACAGCGATTGGGCAAGTTCTATCGCGACAGAATTGTTTGTGATGAATCTGCCCGGTTCGCCTGATTTGGTTATCATTGAACCTTTCATAGGGAATCGCGCCGACGCGCTTCATGATGCCGCCGAAAAGACTTTTGGCACAGTAACGGTTTTCGGTGCTCTGGCTGGGCTTCTGGCGGTTTTTGGTGTTGCAAAGCTTCTCGCGGCGAGTGGCGCCAGACGAGAATCTTCCGAGCACCAATCCCAGAAATCGGGACGCGAGGTGCAAGCCGAAAAACAAGCGAAACAGCCGAGGCAAAAGGCGCTCCCGACTGGCAACGCGCCTGGGGCATCCCCTTGGGGGACGTTTCAGCCGCAACCACGCGCGACCGACACGTCAAAGCAATCAAGCCGAATGGTGAAACCCCATGCGCCCGCTCAGGCGACGGCGAACACGGAAAAACCAGAGCGTGGAGAGACCGCAGAAATACCGACAGAACCTGCATTCAAAAGCGTCTTTCCCGGGGGTGGGTCCGCCTTTCGGTTCAAGTCAGCAGATCAAATCATTATGCAAACTTTTGGCACGCGCAGCCGATTGAAACCAAAGATGAAACCAATCGAGACATCAAAGGGTGCGTAAAAGGGCGGTTTCTGCCTTGCCAAGCAGTGTGGCCCTCGCTACATCATCGCTCGGCTTAGGGGTTTAGCTCAGTTGGTAGAGCGACGGTCTCCAAAACCGTAGGTCGTGGGTTCGAGCCCCTCAGCCCCTGCCAAGCCACCCGACGTATCCTTGTGTTTGTTAAGTACCTGAACGGGAGACGAAGTTGCCCCCTTTACCGCAGTCCATAGCCTTGCATATCGGTGCGCATAAGACGGCATCAACGCACCTTCAGAAGGTGCTGAAGCACAATCGAAAATTGTTGATTGACGATGGCATCGCAGCTTATGGGCCGTGGTATTTGCGCA
>JAHBAO020000130.1 GCA_018500065.2 Octadecabacter sp.
ATCACTTTTGAAGGTTACCGTGCTTGACCATGCGCCCAGAAATGCCACTTCTTAGGCATGGATGGCAGCACAATCGAAATCACAACGCATACTTCTTTGGCCACAGTAGACCCCGCTGCGTGGGATGCCTGCGCCTGCCCCGAAGCCCAAATCGGGCGCGCGATTGATCCGTTCACGACGTACCGGTTTCTGAAAGCGCTGGAAGACAGTGGCAGCGTTGGCGCCGGGACTGGATGGGACCCGCATTACCTGACGGCCAAACAAGACGGCGAGGTGATCGCCTGTGCGCCCCTATATGGCAAAGGTCATTCGCAGGGCGAATACATGTTCGACCATAATTTCGCGCAAGCGTTTGAAAGGTCCGGCGGGCGATATTACCCGAAACTGCAAATCGCCGTGCCGTTCACGCCCGCAACGGGGCGACGGTTTTTGACACGCGCTGGACATGAGGTTCAGGGCATGTCCGCGCTGGTTCAAGGTGCGGTTCAGATCGCGGCAGACAATGCGCTTTCGTCGCTGCACGCGACATTCTGCACGGAGGCTGAGGCGTTGGCAGGGGCCAAGATGGGATTATTGCAACGCACGTCGCAGCAATACCATTGGATGAATGACGGCTATGCGAATTGGGATGATTTTCTGGGCGCACTGTCATCGCGCAAACGCAAAACGTTACGCAAAGAACGCAAGACGGCGCAAGAATTTGGCGGCGAAATCATCCAGCTGACGGGTGATCAAATTCAACCGCATCATTGGGATGCGATGTGGGAATTTTATCAAGACACGGGTGCGCGAAAATGGGGGCAACCATACCTGACCCGCGCGTTTTTCGAGATTGCGCATATGCAAATGCGCGATGATATCCTGTTGATTTTCGCAATGCAGGACGGTGTGCCAATCGCGGGCGCGTTCAATATGATTGGTCACGATACACTTTACGGGCGCTATTGGGGCTGCACGCAGCATCACGCCTGTCTGCATTTTGAAGTCTGCTATTATCAGGCCATCGACTACGCGATTGCGCATGGGTTAAAACGGGTCGAGGCAGGGGCGCAGGGCGAACATAAGCTGGCGCGCGGCTATCTTCCGGCTCCAACCCATTCATTGCACTGGTTTGGCGATGCTGGGTTTCGCGGCGCTGTTGCGGAGTATTTGGAACGTGAGCGTGCGGCTGTGGATGAGGAAATTGAAATTCTGACGTCCTATGGGCCGTTCAAGAACGTAAAAGTCGAGGAACAGGAATGAATGTCGCATTAGACAAAGCAGGACGCGACGCGCTGACCGCAGCGGGATGGAACGTCGGCGAAACCTCTGCGCAAAAGACGTTCGGGTTTCGCAATTTCGTTGAGGCGTTCGGCTGGATGACCTCAGTCGCCATTGTCGCCGAAAAGCTAAACCACCATCCTGAATGGTTCAATGTTTACAAGACGGTCGAAGTTACGCTCACTACCCATGATAGGGGTGGGCTAACTGATTTGGATCTAATTCTGGCGAAACGCATGGACGCTTTGGCCAAGTAATCCGCCGCGAACCGCAGTTGCCTGCGACCCGTGGCGGGTCCGAGCCGCGAACGGCTCGGGGTCGTCTCGTTACATGGCCTCCAGCAGGGCTTCGCCGGCTGAAATTTCACATTCGCCCGGGCTTTTCTCTTCGTGAAGGATCTTCACTTCACCGTCCATCACCAACATTGCGTAACGCTTTGAACGATCTATCAAGCCTGCGGGCGGCGCGGTGAAATCCATGCCGATGGCTTTGGTGAATTCAGCACCCGCATCACCGACCATCGTGATACCGGCCTCGGTCGCGCCAGTGACGTCACCCCAGTTCCCCATAACAAACGGGTCATTGACGGACAGACAGATTATCTCATCGACACCGCTTTCAAGGAATTCATCCTTGGTGCGAATGAAGCTCGGAACGTGTGCAGAGTGGCACGTTGGCGTAAATGCACCAGGAACGGCAAAGATAACGACAGTGCGCCCTTCGGTTAACGTCGAGACGGAAATCCCTTCGGGACCGTCTTCGCCCATCTTCACAAGCATCACATCTGGGAGTTTGTCCCCTACTAAAATCGTCATAATGTGCCCCTTTCGGCAATTGCGTTCATCCTGAACAGCAATATAGGGTCCGTTTTGGCAGCAACCAGACAGGAAACGCCTAATGAGCCATATTGTTGTGATCGGCGCAGGCCAAGCAGGGGCGTCTCTGGTTGGGAAATTGCGTAGCGAAGGATTTGAAGGCGAGATTACTTTGCTCGGAGCGGAAACAGGGCCGCCGTACCAAAGGCCGGCATTATCCAAGGCCTATTTGCAAGGAATAATGGAACGCGAACGTCTCTTTTTGCGGCCGCGTGAGTGGTACGAGGGCAATGACATCAACTTGCGCACAGGTACGCGCGCGATTTCGGTTGATGCCGCGTCCCGGACGGTCACGTTGGAGGGGGGCGAGGTGCTGACGTACGACCACCTCGCGTTTACGACGGGATCGCACCCGCGCACTTTGCCAGCGGCAATTGGTGGTGCGTTGGACGGTGTCTACACGGTACGCGATCTTGCAGATGCTGACGCGTTGAAGCCAGAATTTGTTGCAGGTCGCCGTTTGCTGGTGATTGGTGGTGGTTACATCGGCCTAGAAGCCGCCGCTGTGGCCGCCAAGATGGGATTGCAGGTGATTCTTGTCGAAATGGCGGAGCGCATTTTGCAGCGCGTCGCGGCGCCCGAAACGTCTGATTTTTTTCGCAGCCTTCACAGCGAACACAATGTCGATGTG
>JAHBAO020000294.1 GCA_018500065.2 Octadecabacter sp.
GCGGGGGGCGCGAGCCTTCCGGCGACTGTCATTCCGTTTTTGCTGCGGGGGGTGAACCTGCTGGGGATCGATTCCGTGATGCAACCTTACGACAACCGCGTGCGGGCGTGGGCGCGGATTGCCAAAGATCTGCCGATGGATAAGCTTGAGGCGATGGTGCAACCGGCTGTGTTGTCTGACCTGCCAGCCCTTGGCCGTGATATCTTGAAGGGTCAAGTGAAGGGTCGTGTTGTTGTTGATGTGAACGCATAATGAGCTGTCGGAGGTTTTGGTTGCGGACCAGAGCCTCCGGCGGGGATATTTTAGAAACAAAGGCAAACAGGGCGCGGAGCGGGTGATTTGAAACCGATGATCTATTGGGTACGGCGGGATTTTCGCCTTGCTGACAATGCCGCACTTTTGGCAGCTTGCGACAGCGGGCGAGCGGTTATTCCTGTGTTCATTTGCGACGAGGTGGTTGAAACCCACGGGGCCGCGCCGAAGTTTCGTTTGGGTGAGGGCGTGCGAGAATTTGCGCGGGCCTTGGCTGAGCGTGGATCTGGTTTGGTGTTGCGGCGTGGCAAGGCGCTGGAAGTTTTACGAGGGCTGGTCGCGCAAACCGGAGCAGGTTCAGTGGTTTGGAACCGGCTTTATGATCCAGCGAGTAAGGCACGTGACACAGGTGTTAAGGCTGGACTTAAGGCGGATGGTATCGACGCGCAGTCATTTACGGGGCATTTGTTGTTTGAGCCTTGGACGGTGGAGACGAAAACCGGCGGGTTCTACCGCGTGTTTACACCGATGTGGAAGAATGTGCGCGGGTGCGATGTGGCAGCGCCATTGCGGCCCCCAAGTAAGATTCCAGCACCGGACGTGTGGCCGGAGTCTGATGAACTGGACAGCTGGGACATGGGCGCTGATATGCGGCGCGGGCAAGCGGTTCTGGCACAGCATATTTGCGTCGGTGAAGCCGCGGCACAAGATCGTTTAGCCGGTTTTATCGACAGGCGCGTCCAGCGCTATGTCACCAACCGCGATTTACCCAGTGTGGATGGCACATCGCGGCTTTCAGAAAACCTGACCTACGGCGAAATTAGCCCAGCAACCTGTTGGCATGCGGGGTGGGCTGCGATCCACCAAGGCAAGAGCGACGCAGAGACATTTTGCAAAGAATTGGTGTGGCGCGAGTTTGCCTATCATCTGGCGCATCACACGCCGCGCATTATTGATCAAAACTGGAAGGAAGGCTGGAATGCTTTCCCGTGGAACGACCAAGACACAGCCGAAGTTATCGCATGGAAACAAGGACGTACGGGCGTTCCATTCGTGGATGCCGCCATGCGCGAGATGTATGTCACGGGGACCATGCACAACCGAGGACGCATGATTGTCGCGTCTTACCTGACCAAGCATTTGCTGACGCATTGGAAAGTCGGGCAGGCGTGGTTTGCCGATTGTTTGACCGATTGGGACCCCGCAAGTAACGCGATGGGCTGGCAATGGTCAGCTGGATCTGGCCCTGATGCGACGCCATATTTCCGCGTCTTTAACCCCGTCACACAACTCGATAAATTTGATCGCGCGGGGGGGTATGTCCGCAGATGGATTGCCGAAGGGCAGGGTAATGCACCCCAAACCGCGTTGTCTTACTTTGATGCAATCCCGCAAAGCTGGGGTTTAAGTGCGTCTGCCCCCTATCCGCAACCAGTGCTTGACTTGGCAGCGGGTCGCGAACGCGCGCTAGAGGCCTATAAGAACCGCGCTTTTTGATACAAATATGCGCGGTGCTGCGCTTGGTGCAAAAAAATTTAATAGCGCGTTCACTTTCTTTGAAACCAGTTGCGCGCGGCGCGCGTTTCTTCCAATAGAAACATACACAAAGCAACACTCGGAGTGTCGATGATCCTTACGACGACCAAAGGGCAGAAAAATTTGCCCCGTTATTTCACACAGGTTTTCTCAATGATGGGGCACCTGCCACGCGGACGGATCGATTTCGTTTTACCCGATGGCCGCAGGTTTCGCGCCGATGCAGGGGGGGAAGGGTACGCCGCTGAGATAGAGATCCACAACAACGATCTGTTTGCTCGTCTTATCCGCGAAGGTGACTTGGGATTTTCTGAGGCCTATTTGGATGGCTGGTGGTCATCGCCGGACCTCATGGCGTTCTTTGATTTGATCAGTGATGACGCTGAAGACTTATATGACGGCTTCCCAGGGCAGGCGCTCATCCGAACCTATGAAAAGCTGCGCTTTTGGTGGCAGAGCAATTCAAAGCGCCAAGCCAAAAAGAACATCAGCTACCACTACGACTTGGGCAACGATTTCTATGGGCTGTGGTTGGATGACACTATGACCTATTCGAGCGCCAAGTTCGACACGGACCAAGAAAGCTTGGAAACCGCCCAGACCCAGAAGTACGCCTCAATGGTGGATGAGATGGGCGTGCAAGCGGGCGATCATGTACTTGAGATCGGCTGTGGTTGGGGCGGCTTTGCGGAATACGCAGCCAAGGAGCGCGGGCTGAAGGTGACGGGGCTGACGATCAGTAAAGAGCAGTTTAAGTATGCCGTTGATCGTATTGAAAAGGCAGGGCTTTCCGATTTAGTTACCTTTAAGCTGCAAGACTACCGTGACGAGGTCGGAACCTATGACGGGATTGCCAGCATTGAGATGTTTGAGGCCGTTGGTGAGAAATACTGGTCTGCGTATTTTGAGACGGTGAAGAAGTGCCTCAAGCCGGGGGCACGTGGGACGTTTCAGGTTATTCTGGTGCAGGATAAGCGCTGGCACATCTACAAACGCGGCGTCGACTTCATCCAAAAATACATCTTCCCGGGGGGGATGCTGCCGGCGCCGACCATTTTGCGGGACACAATTCGCAAGACGGGATTGGAGGTCACGCAGTCGGTCGAATTTGGGCAGAGCTACTCAACCACGCTGCGGATTTGGTTTGAGACATTCAACCAAAAATGGGGCCAAGTGGCCGCGATGGGCTTTGATGATCGGTTCCGAAGAATGTGGAACTTTTACCTCGCCTCTTGCGCGGGGGCCTTTCGGGGGGGTATCTGCGATGTGACGCAGATTACGGTGACCCGACCAAAGGCGTAAATGAAGTCGGGCATCGTTAAAGCTGAGGAGCAGAACGATGCCGACTATGGGACGATTGATCGGGGCGATCCTATTCGGAGCGCTTGCGTGGTACACAACGACACTGATTGCGCCCTTGTTCCCTGAGGGGACAAATTTGGGATTCTTTCAAGAACTCAACACGTTCTTTGGCTTGATCGCCGGTTGGACTGTCGCGGGGCCGCGCGCGGGGGCTGGCTATGCTGCATCTGTTAGCTATGGGTTGACCGCTTTGGTGGCGATGGTGGTGATGGCATTGTTCTTTAACTCGTTCGTGGTGATGATCGAGCGATCTTTGCGCAAACGCTATGATGGCGCGGGTGAGGCCGTAACGGACGTATTTGCGCTGTTCATGGAGCATGGGTTGATGATGTTGACGCCTGAAATCATCACGACGCTTTTGGTTGGCGGCGTTGTTGGTGGCTTTGTGACCGAAGCGTTTGGTCGGCGGTTTTCATAATGGATTTGTTCGTTTTCGGGACACTGTTGCACATGCCGCTTTTGAAAGTTGTCAGCGGCGACCCTGATATTGCGCAACGCATCACATGGGCCGTACGGCCC
>JAHBAO020000369.1 GCA_018500065.2 Octadecabacter sp.
TGCCATCTGCGCCAGACGCTGGATGCAGGCTTCGATTTCTTTGCCCGCAACCATCATCAGGTCGGCCATCTCGTCAACGACGACGACGATATAGGGCAGTACTTCTGGTGTGAACTCATCCGTTTCAAACACTGGCTCACCTGTATTGTCATCGAATCCGGTCTGAACGGTGCGGTTAAACTGTTCGCCCTTGGCAAGCGCGTCTTTGACGCGGCCATTATAGCCGTCAATGTTGCGCACGCCCATTTTGGACATCTTGCGGTAGCGTTCTTCCATTTCACCAACCACCCATTTCAGGGCAACAACCGCCTTCTTCGGGTCGGTCACAACAGGCGACAACAGGTGCGGGATGCCATCATAAACCGACAGTTCCAGCATTTTCGGGTCAATCATGATCAACCGGCATTCTTCCGGCGTCAGCTTATAAAGCAGCGATAGGATCATGGTATTGATCGCCACGGACTTACCAGAGCCAGTCGTACCCGCGATCAACAGGTGGGGCATCTTTGCAAGGTTCGCGATAATCGGCTCACCACCAATGTCTTTACCCAAGGCCAGCGGCAGCTTCATGTTGCTATCGCCAAAATCACGCGCGGCAATCATCTCACGTAGAACCACCATTTCGCGGTTCTCGTTTGGCAATTCGATACCAATCACCGAACGGCCCGGAACGGTCGACACACGTGCGGACAATGCCGACATCGAACGCGCAATATCATCGGCCAAACCGATGACGCGGCTCGCCTTCAAACCGGGGGCAGGCTCAAGCTCATACATGGTGACAACAGGGCCCGGGCGCACCGAAACGATGTCGCCCTTAACGCCGTAGTCATCCAAAACACTTTCCAACATGCGCGCATTTTCTTCGAGCGCTTCATCGCTGAGAACATGGCGTTTCACCTCGGTTGGCGATGCCAACAAGCTTAGCGGCGGCATTTCATATGCTGGACGTTTGTCTTCGAATTTCAATGCAGGCTGCGCTTCGGCTTTGGCTTGGCGCGATGGTTGCGGGGCTTTGCGAACAGGGTGCTGAACCACTGCTTTAGCCTCTGGAACAGGGACAGCCGCTGGCGTAAACGCTGCCGCTGGTTCCGCCATAGGTGCCACATCAACCGATGCGTATTCCATTGCGGGTTCAACGTAGTCTTCTACGAACTCTGCCATCGGCGCTTGCGTCGGGGCAGCCATATCGAGCGCGGCCTTTTGTTCGGTGTTCAACACCAATGGGCGCGGCCCAGAGTGGCGCTCAACAGGGGGTTCAACACGTGCGTCTTGCGGTTGCTCCATCCGGCTGGCGATTGCGGCCGTAATCGCAGGGTTTACCCCCGGCTTTGTGGCAACTTGAACTTCTTGCGGCTGGCCAGAACGCGTGCGTACGGCATTGGCAATCCGTGCCGAAATACGATCGTTATCGGCAACCGGAACATCACCTTCCATGCTCGGCTCTTCAATCAATTCAGGCTCCGGCATCGGGTCGGCGCGTTTGAACACAGACGCGAACAAACCTTGCTTTTGCTCTGGTTCAGCGTGGCGCATCGGGGCGGCCAAAGGCGCAGGTGCTGCATACGCAACGGGTGCTTCAGCCTCTTCAATCGGGTCAAAATCTTCATAGCGCGTCGGCATGGCAGGATTTGCACGCACAACCGCAGCAACACGTGCCGTTTCTTGTGCAATAGACGGCGCGGGAATGGCGCGTGCCGCTTCTAGTTCGGCCTCATATTCCGCCTTTTCCTGACGGGTCAGCTCGCGGCGTTCTTGCACTCTTGCGCCCAACGCTTGCGCACCTTTGTAGGACGCAGACGCCGTCTGACCGAGTAATTTCAACACACCGGAATACGCCACAATCAGGCCAACCAGCAAAAAACGGCCCACGCGCCTGATCTCGTACATTGTAAAGCCAAGCGCGAACGCCATCAGCGCAAGCACACCCAAACCCATCAGCAAAGACATCAGTTTCACACTAAACGTCGCGCCGAACGGCAGGATCGTCAGCAAGATCGACAGGATCATGTCGCCAAAGTGCCCGCCAAGCCCAAAGCTTTCGTCCCAACCAGTACCGGGCGACAAAGTCGCGGCGTAAATCGCCGTAACCGCAATCGCAATCGGCGCAAAAACAACGCGACCTAGCGCGCGTTCCTGCCCACGGTGCAGCGTAAACCGCAAACCCCACGCCATCAGCACAGTCGGCACCATCCAAGACGCATACCCAACGATCATAAACAGCGCCGCGGCAAACGACGCACCTGGCCGACCCAGCCAGTTCTGAACAGGGGCATCCGTCGCGGACATGAAATTCGGATCGTCGGGCGCATAAGACCACAACATCATCCCAACCATCAGGCCGACCACAAACAGGCCAATCCCCACCAGCTCGCGCCCACGTTTTTCAATCGCAGCTTGCGTAGAGCTGTCCAAAAGGGGGTCTCTCTGTCGGGTCTGATATGAAGCCATTTTGCCGTTCCTCACGTGTACAAACAGTCGCGGATTTGGGTCAAACCGCGCTGCGTTTCTTCTATTGGGGCGACAAGTGCCACCCGGATATATCCTGAGCCAGGGTCACCGCTTGGGTCGGGGCCGTCTGTAAAAGTCGGACGGCTCAGGTAGGCGCCCGGTAAAACCCGCACGCCCGTTTCTTGCCACAGCTTCAACGCTGCGGTTTCTCCGTCTTCAACCGGAAGCCACAGGAAAAAACCCGCTTCCGGCGAAGTATAACTGTTCACGCCCGCAAAGATCGCATCTGCGGCGTTGAATTTCTCTTGGTACAATGCGCGGTTGGCGATCACATGGTCCTCATCAGACCACGCCCGCGTCGATACGCGCTGGATCGGCATCGGCA
>JAHBAO020000279.1 GCA_018500065.2 Octadecabacter sp.
AGAACGACATTTTCCATGAGTATTGGCCTTTAGCGGAATAACGAGTGGTACTTAGAAGCGAACGCGACATCCCGCAACCCCTCAAACCATGCTAATGCGTTCGTGGTCTAAATCATCCATATCAGCCTGACCGGACCTTTTGCGCCGCGCGTGGCCCTAACTGGGGTCGATGCCAAAGACACAGGATATCATAAACAGGGCACCCCATGTGTTTGCGGTTAGGTTTCCAAAATTCATCCACCCCAAGTCATGGGCAGCCCACAACAATCGAGTGGTTTTCTGACCCTGATGTCATCACCCAGCGTACGTAACACCACTCTGTCGGATTGAATGTGGCTACTACTAGCAGAAACGCGAAGCGCCAGCGTAGACGAAAACCGTTCATATCAGTCGCAGGCGTTCTTGTTTTGCGGGCAAGTTGGCGGCGGGGGCAGGCCCTGTCTCTGGGCCAGTGTTTGGGGGCGGGCCAATTGTCCACTTTCGCCCTCTGGCGGGATGCCCTATGAGGGGCACGGATTTGACGTCAGGGGATCAAAGATATGGCGAATGTAGTGGTTGTCGGCGCACAGTGGGGCGACGAAGGCAAAGGCAAAATTGTCGATTGGCTGTCTGAGCGCGCCGATGTGATTGCGCGATTCCAAGGCGGGCACAATGCGGGCCACACCTTGGTGATTGATGGTAAAGTCTACAAATTGCACGCTCTGCCGTCTGGTGTTGTGCGCGGTGGCAAGCTTTCGGTCATTGGCAACGGCGTCGTGCTGGACCCGTGGCACCTGATGAAAGAGATCGCCACGATTGAGGCGCAGGGCGTTGAGATCAGCCCAGAAAACCTGATGATTGCGGAAAATACGCCACTGATCCTGCCGATCCACGGCGAACTTGACCGCGTACGCGAAGAAGCTGCCAGCAAGGGCACCAAGATTGGCACAACAGGGCGCGGCATCGGGCCGGCCTATGAAGATAAGGTTGGCCGCCGCTCGGTTCGCGTGGCCGATTTGGCAGATGCCGCGACATTGGAAGCCCGCGTTGATCGCGCGTTGCAGCACCATAACCCGCTGCGCAAAGGCCTTGGATTCGATGAGATCGACCGCGATGCGCTGTTGGCGCAACTGCAAGAAATTGCACCAAAAATCCTGCCCTATGCGGCGCCTGTCTGGAAGGTTTTGGCCGAGAAACGCAAAGCCGGAAAGCGGATTTTGTTTGAAGGCGCGCAGGGTGCGTTGCTGGATATTGATTTTGGCACCTATCCGTTCGTGACAAGCTCAAACGTGATTGCTGGGCAGGCGGCGACAGGCGTGGGTCTTGGCCCAACGGCGATTGATTATGTGCTTGGGATCGTGAAGGCCTATACGACGCGCGTCGGCGAAGGGCCTTTCCCCACAGAATTGGAAGACGCTGACGGCCAAATGTTGGGCGAACGCGGCCATGAATTTGGCACCACAACAGGCCGCAAGCGCCGGTGTGGTTGGTTTGATGCAGCCCTGCTGCGCCAGACCTGTGCGACATCCGGTATTACGGGCATCTGTCTGACCAAGCTGGATGTGTTGGACGGGTTCGAGACGCTGAAAATCTGTGTGGGTTATGATCTGGACGGTGAACGTCTTGATTACCTGCCAACAGCCGCAGATGCGCAGGCCCGTTGCACACCGATTTATGAAGAGATGGATGGTTGGTCTGAAAGCACCGAGGGCGCGCGGTCTTGGGCGCAGCTTCCTGCACAAGCGATCAAATATGTGCGCCGCGTGGAAGAGTTGATCGAGTGTCCTGTGGCGCTGGTTTCAACCAGCCCTGAGCGCGAAGACACGATCCTCGTCACTGATCCGTTCGCGGATTAAGCTGATGTCGCTTTCGCACAAAGCACGCAAACGTTGGTCACTTGTGATCTTGCTGGTGGGTTTGCCCGTGTATGTGGTTGTTGCGGTCAGCGTGATCAACTGGATGTACCCTGACCCGATGATGTTGCCACCGCCTTTGGTGCAGATCGCGATATTTGTCGGGATCGGCCTGCTTTGGGCGTTTCCCTTGAAGTTTATTTTCAAAGGTGTCGGCCAAGACGACCCTGACGCCTGAGGCACCCCAGGTGAGCCGCTTTGCGGCGCTTTTTTCGGGCGTTTTGGGTGATGTGAGCCAATTGCGATGATCGCGCACGTGGATTGGCGCGACCCTGCGGGGCAGGTATTTTAGAACAAAAGAAGCGTGAAGAAAGAGAAACGGCGCGAGCGGGGGGCCGCCTCGCGCCGTTTGATGTTTGAAGGATCGCAATGCCTTAGCCGGCGCGACGTTCCGGGTTAAAGCGGCTGTCGTCGGCGACCTGGAAGCGGCCGTTGCGCACTTTGGTGAAGCGACCGGCGCGCAGCAGGTCTGCAAAGCTGCGCAACCCGTCTTCGCGGTTGAAGTCATCACTGGCCACGGTGCGCACGCGGCGCAAGATTTGTGGGCGTGAGAACTCATCCGCGCCTTCAACGAAGGCTGTGTAGGCGGCTGCCGCTTCGAGCAAATCAGGAAGCTCTGATGCGCCCATGTTCTCTGCGAATTCAGCAAATGACCCTGCAGATTGATCTGGCGCGGCGGCGTCAGCGCGCGCTGCGACACGGCGTGGGACGACAGGGGTTTCGCGCTTTTCGCTATCGTCCAAATCGATGCGCTGGGCTGCGACCAGTTTGAGCGGAGCAGGGCGTGGACGTTCTGTGCGATTGCTTGAGCGCACAACCGGACGTGGACGAACGATGCCACCGCTGTCGGTCGGAACGGCCTGCGATAGGTCGTCACGGAATGCGTTTTCAGCATCTTGTGCGTCGTCCTGGGTATCCCCCACCTGGCGCGCGGCCTCTTTTGCTGCAACGGCGGCCTTGAGTTGCGCGATAGCGTCGCGGCGACGGCTGCCTTCCGGTTCTTGCATTTGAACATCAGATTCAGTCATCAGACGATCAAGCGCTGCATCATCTATCTGCGGTTCTTCGCTAAGGAACGCGGACTTTTCTGGTGCGTCTTGTTGCGCTGCATCGACTTCAGCCAAATCTTCGGCGTCTGTGGTTTCTTGCGCCGCGCCATCTGTTGCAAGCGCTTGGGTTGAGATTTCGCCAGCGTTCACCGCGTCAGAAATTGCATCGAGCATCTGTGCATCGTCAGAGACGTCATCAACCGCTTCGGATTCTTGCGCGAAGTCTGCTTCGATTACAGCAAGATCCTCGTCCAGATCGAAGGTTTCGCTTTCGCTTAAGGTCGCATG
>JAHBAO020000116.1 GCA_018500065.2 Octadecabacter sp.
AATCACCACAGCCACAATCATGCCCCGCGCAACGGCACCTGCGATGTAGCCGACCAGCAACTCGAGCGCAGACAAGGGCGGCATCAGCGTATCTACAATGTTGCCCCCAACCTTGGCCGACGCGATCGAACTGGATGTATTGGCGAACGCATTCTGGATCACCGTCATTGTCATGATACCGGGTGCCAAGAACACCATAAACGGCACCCCCATTACGTCACCACGGCTCGGACCAATCGCAATCGTAAAGATCAACAAGAACAGCCCCGCGTTCACCAGCGGCCCCATAATCGTCTGCGACCAAACGTTCATAAACCGTAGAACCTCGCGCCGCGCCAACGTCCACGTCCCCAGCCAATTCACCGCGCCAAAACGCCGAACGCCCATATCGGTCTTGCTACTGTGCATCGCTGATTCCTTTTTCGCTCTCGGGTGGTTGTATCCGCCGCTTGGGTGCTTAGAATAGGGGATCAAAGAATTCTCAACCCCATAACCGTCAATTTGGTTGTTTGGGGCCCATGCCAAAGCCTTAGCCAGATAAGTGGAACAAATATGTCTTGGACCGACGAACGCGTCGATGTGTTGAAAAAGATGTGGGGGGAGGGTCAATCCGCCAGCCAGATCGCAAAAGAACTCGGCGGCGTGACCCGCAACGCCGTGATCGGGAAAGTGCACCGTTTGGGGCTTAGTAACCGCGCCGGTTCCGGTGGCGGCAAAGCAGCGGCACCGAAAGCGGACGCCAAGCCCAAGGCACCCGCAAAGCCTAAGCCCGCGCCCAAAAAGGCCGCCGCCCCAAAGGAAGAGGAAATTCAGGAGCCAAAGACCGAGTCTGCGTCCCCTGCCCCGCAGCCAAAGGTGCCACACGCCCGCCGTCAGATCATCCCAGCTGGGCAGCCTTTGCCGCCACAGCCCTCCGCCAACGAGATCAGCCCGGAAGTCTTGGCCAAGGTCAACGAAGTTGAAAAGACCGCCAAGAAGATTACGCTGATGGAACTAACCGAAAAGACCTGCAAATGGCCTGTTGGCGATCCCGCGACAGAACAGTTCTGGTTCTGCGGTCTGGCCGTGCAGCAAGGCAAACCCTACTGCGAAGCACACGTCAGCGTGGCATTCCAGCCCATGTCCTCACGCCGCGATCGCCGCCGGTAAGCCGCACTTTATTAAGACTAAAAACCCGCCCTTACACGGCGGGTTTTTTTTAGCAAAGCATGAGAGCTCTGCGCCCTACCCAACCATCAGCGCGTCCTTGCGGCCTTTGTTGCCGTCTTCAACGACAACGCAAAGTTCAGTGCCTGTACTCAACACTCTGCAAGCTCGCCAGATCAGTCGGGAACATATGGAAGTGCATTTCTTCTTCGCCTCCCATTATCGTTGGCACACCGGCCGGCGCAGGCATACGCACACCTTCCAAGCCAATCATGACATTGTTATCGATGACCAACCATTGCTGCTCTAAGTAGTTTACGATCCGCATGTCCGATGGCAACGCATCTAGATCGACTTCTTCATCATCAACCCAAATACTGTCTTGCGAGGAATCGAAGTCCTCAATTCGCGAGATCATAGGAGCGTTTGTTGTTCCAGCGCCGACAAATCGAAACTCGTCAGCTTGATCGCCACCATGCACGTGAAATCCTTGACGTCCCCACCCTGCTTCATTGTCCAGGTGCATAACAATTGTGTCTTCGCCCAGGCCGCCAAATATATGGAATTGGCCGAAGTTTGTTTTCTTGGCTTCTAGATAATCATCACCTTGATTGCCGGACAATCTACCGCCATCGCCGTAGGAGACGATTTCATCGTCGCCGCGCCATCCATCAAGACGATCAGCACCACCATTGCCGACAATCGTATCATCACCCTTCCCGCCAATGATATGCTCATCCGCAGAGGTCCCAACGTAGTCATCATCACCGCGTGTAAGAATAATCGGCGTCAGTTCCACGTCATGCTGGGCAGTGGCTTCGGGATCTTCGGTGATCTGAACTTCGGGATCTGCGCTTTCGCCATCCCACAGTTGATCCGATGCCAGTTCCCCTTCAACAGGATCGTTTTCCGGATACGTGTCGTCATCTTCCTGTGCATCATCACCCCCAAAATCGGGCAACATGCTAAGAAGCAAACCTGAGCTTAGCATGGCTATCAATAATGCTGCAGGACCCATTTTTCTCTCTCCAAAATTACACGCATGCATTGTTGAGGCCGATCTCAACCTCTCCATAGTGTGCAATCTTTAGAGTTTTTAAACTCTTTTCTGCCCATATTTGCGCCAAATGATGGTTGTTTTGGAAACAGTGGCAAGAGATTACTGGGACTGTAGCCCTACGCGAACGAGTTCGGGATCACGCGAAACGTTAAGCCCGCTTTTTTCGCTAAAAACAGGCCGGAGCAATGCCACTATTTATTGTCTCATTGCCCAAGCAACGACAATTCCACGGGCAATGCCGACCGCGCGCCTATCCGTACCCCGCCTTTCCTTAATGCGCAGGCCTAATAAACGTCCCGTTTCTTAAATCACGGATCGCGGTTTGCAGTTCTTCCTTAGTGTTCATCACGATGGGGCCATGCCATGCCACGGGCTCTTCGATAGGGGCACCTGAAATCAACAAGAACCGCACGCCTTGCTCTCCTGCCTGAACCGTCACCTCGTCGCCTGTGCCAAACCGAATCAACGTGCGGTCACCCGACATATCGCGAATGTTCACTTCCTCGCCCATCACTTCCTTTTCCAGCAACACGCCAGTCGGTGGGCTGGCATCTGCAAAGGCCGCCGTTCCCTCAAACACATAGGCAAACGCACGGCGGTAGGGGTCGATCTTGAACGTCTTACGCACGCCCGCTGGCATGCTCACGTCCAAATATTGCGGATCCGCTGCGATGCCGTCCACAGGCCCGCGCTTGCCCCAAAACTCACCCGTAATAACCCGCACAACCGTGCCATCATCATCGGTAACTTCAGGAATTTCACCGGCATTTACATCCTGATAGCGTGGGTCCGTCATCTTTTGTGCACTCGGCAAATTGCCCCACAGCTGAAATCCATGCATCTGCCCAGCCGCGTTCCCCTGGGGCATTTCCTGATGCATAATTCCTGACCCAGCTGTCATCCACTGCACATCCCCCGCGCCCAGCGTGCCAGTGTTGCCGAGGCTGTCGCCATGCTCAACCGTGCCGTTCAGCACATAGGTAATCGTCTCAATGCCGCGGTGCGGATGCCACGGAAACCCGTTCTCGAAATGCGCCGGAATGTCGTTGCGGAAATCATCAAACAGCAGGAACGGGTCCAGTTCCGTTGGGTCCTGAAAACCAAACGCGCGGTGCAAATGCACGCCCGCACCTTCCATCGTTGGCATGGCTTTGCGGGTCTCTAGAACTGGACGAATAGACATATCTGCCTCCCTGGGCTGTTTCACAAAATATTTAACGGCGCGCGTCCGTGCATTCAATTGGCGCAAGACCACCATTGATGTGCAAAAATGCACAGGACTTGCAGGGGCCAGCCCGCGGCCCTAAACCAGCCATGATGCGTACCTTTGAAACCGCCACACGGTCCGACTGGATCACAGACCGCGCCTTGCGCGCGATCATCGCAACGGCGATGGCCTTGCCCTATAAACAGCGTGTGCGCTGGTTCGGGGCAATGGCGCAACGGCTCGTCGCCCCCGCAGCGGGCTATCTTAAACGGTCCCGCACACAAATCAGCATGATCTGGCCAGACATGGACGCAACAGAAGTAGATCGCCTCGCCCGTGCCTGCTGCAACAACTTTGGCCGCACCATGATCGAGGGCTATTCGCGCGGGGATTACACCGCGCAACTGGCAGACACCATGCCGACAGGCGAAGGCCTAGATCCCCTCGCTAAGGCCAAGTCCGAGGGCCGCCCCGTGTTGTTCGTCACCGGACATTTCGGCAACCACGACGCCCCGCGCCATGTTTTGAACCGCTTGGGCTATACAATCGGTGGCATTTATAAACCGATTTCAAACCCCTATTTCAACGAACACTACCTCAGCACGATCAAAGACGTATCAGGCCCTGTCTTTCCCATTGACCGCGAAGGCATGGCTGGCTTTATGCGCCTGCTGAACGGCGGCGGCATGGGAACAATGTTGTTTGATGTGCGCGTTAAAAAATATCCGGCGATCCCGTTCTTGGGCCATCCGGCACATACCTCCACGGGGCTTGGCGCAATTGCGCTGAAAACCGGCGCGCTGATCCTGCCCTATTTCGGCACCCGCCGCGCCGACGGTTTGAATTTCGACGTCACCGTCGAAGCCCCCGTTGAACTGACGACGCCAGAACAAATCATGTGCGATGTCACAGACCGCCTTGAGGCCCGCGTGCAAGCGCATCCCGACCAATATTTCTGGGTGCATCGACGCTGGGGTTAACCCAACTCAACCCGTGCACACGAGGTCTAGAGTTTCCGGTCAACGCATGGCAAAACGGATGCAATATTTTGGAGTGACCACATGAAAATCGGCAACCGCGACATCGGCCCAAACCATCCGCCCCTCGTTATTGCCGAAATCGGCATCAACCACGGTGGCAGCCTTGAGGTTGCGAAAGAAATGGCGCGTTTGGCGGCCCTTTCGGGCTGTGAAATGGTCAAACACCAAACCCATATCGTCGAAGACGAGATGACCGAGGAAGCCAAGCAAATCTTTCCCCCGAACGCCGATGTGTCGATCTGGGATGTGATGGCTGAGTGCGCCCTAAGCCGCGAAGACGAAGCCGCGCTGAAGACCTATATCGAAGACCTCGGGATGATCTTTATTTCCACCCCGTTCAGCCGCGCCGCCTGCGATTTCCTCGAAACCCTCGACGTGCCCGCCTATAAAATCGGCTCTGGTGAGGCAGACAACCTGCCCCTCATCCGCCACGTCGCATCAAAGGGCAAACCGGTGATCATGTCCACCGGCATGCAGACCATCGAAAGCATCCGCGCCAGCGTACAAATTCTTGAAGACAGCGGCGTAGATTACGCGCTTCTGGAATGCACCAACCTTTACCCTTCGCCACCTGAAATCGTTTCTTTGCAAGGCGTTACCGATCTGCGCAACGCATTCCCGAACGCAATCGTCGGCTTTTCCGACCATTCCATCGGGCCAGAAATGGCACTGGCGTCCGTGGCCCTTGGCGCGAACATTCTTGAACGCCACTACACCGACACGCGCTACCGCAAAGGCCCCGACATCAGCTGCTCAATGGACCCGTCCGAGCTGCGCCACCTGATCGACCGCTCGCGCGAAATTCACACAGCCCTGCACAACCCCAAAGAACGCACCGCTGCCGAAGAAGACGTCTACCGCTTCGCCCGTGCCTCCGTGGTCGCAGACGCCGACCTCCCCGCAGGCCACGTGATCACCGAGGCAGACATCTGGGCCCGCCGCCCAGGGTCAGGTGCGATTGCGGGGTACGATTTCGACAAGGTTGTGGGTAAGACGTTGAAAGTCGCGGTGACAAAGAACCAGCAGCTTACGTGGGATGATTTTAAGGTGTAAAAAGCGACCGATTTACCAATGATAGCGCGCAT
>JAHBAO020000256.1 GCA_018500065.2 Octadecabacter sp.
ATTTTGGACGGGACGAGCACTTTGTTGGAAGGTGTCGCCACTGACTTTCGAAGTGCTTCGAGTTTCCTGCGCTAAATAGGATCAAAGCCTAAAGGCCGATCTATTCGCTTCATCTACCTGGGCAACGCTTTTCGTGATGAGATCAATCAAGTCTTCAACGGTTTCAGTGGTAAACTGTTTCACGTTGCGCATTTCTTCTGCCATTTTCGCGGCACGAGCTAAGCCTAAGGTCGACGCTGCGCCTTTCAAGCTATGCAATGCAGCATCCGTCCGTGCTGCATAGTCTTCGCACTGTTCTGCATGGACAATTGACCGTAGGGCCCGGCCATCTTCGACGATATGTCCTAGCAGCTCCGAGAACAATGCCGCGCCCAGTTCATGTCTCACTGCATCTAACTGTTGCCCATCGATCAAGGTATCTTCGGAGCATGACTCAGCCAGCGATGCGTAGGTCTCAAAAATGTATGAAATTTTGGAGCGCGTGACTGGTTTGGCCAAGAAATCATCCATCCCCGCCTCCAAACAACGCTGCCGATCTTCGGCAAATGCGTTGGCTGTCAGGCCAACGATAGGGGCAGAGAAACCCAGTCCGCGCAATTTCCGTGTCGCTGAAATACCGTCCATGACAGGCATCTGCAAATCCATAACAACAAAATCGAAAGTCGCTTTGCTGCAAATCTCGATTGCAGCTTGACCATTGTTTGCGGTTTCAACTGTCGCACCGAAACTTTCCAACAATGCTTTTGCGACTTCTCGATTGACCGCATTGTCTTCGACCAACAGAACGTTGCTGTTGTATTTTAAAGTCCTGTCATCGGGATCTTCTGGCGCATTTATAGCCACGGCTTTGGCCTGACCAACAATTTCAATGGGCACTTCAAACCAAAACGTACTTCCTTGAGCTTCTTGGCTGTCCACGCCTATACATCCGCCCAAGCCCTCGATGATCCGTTTGGAAATCGCCAACCCGAGGCCGGTTCCCCCGAAACGTCGCGAGGACGAGTTCTCAACTTGGCTGAAATTCTGAAAAAGTTTCGGAATGTCGGCCTGCGGAATTCCAATACCGGAGTCCTCGACCTCAATCCTCATTCTTGTTTTCTTCGACGTCGAAATGCGGACTTTTATTGTCCCCGACGGGGTGAACTTTATGGCGTTACCAATCAGGTTCATCAGAACCTGCCGCAAACGTACGTCATCTGTTGAGACGATCAGGCCAGGTTCTTCGATCGTAAGTGTCAGCTTTGCATCCATAAGGCGCTGCCGGAAAACATCATGCAAAACATCAGCAAGTTCAGGCAAGGACAGCGACGCCATCTGATAGGTCAAACCGTTTACATCAAGGTTGGAAAAATCCAGGATATCATTAATGACATCCAGCAAAATGTGACTTGAACGCCTGATCGTTAGCGTGCGGCGCGCTTGCAGGGGGTCAAGATCCGTATCACCCAACAAATCAACAGCACCGATAATACCATTAAGGGGGGTCCTTATTTCGTGACTCATAGTGGCAAGAAATAGCGATTTTGCCTTCGTAGCGGCCTGCGCCGCTTTTGCGCTTTCGGCATTACGCACAGACAGCTCCCTAAGCTGGCGTTGCGTGTTTGCGATTAACTTGAGCTGCACGAACTGAAGGATGATCGTACAAATGAACACCAATGCCGTAAGGGCCACGACGGTTGCTAGGCGACCATAATCTGAAGAGGTTTGGGTTCGGACCGTTGCCCGAGCGGTTCCAAGTATGTCATTCGTTGCAATCACTAAATCGTTGCTTTGCCGTTGCAGTTCATAGGCGTTCTCCAGCAGCGAATTTAATGAATTCACCAGGACGGACGGAGTGTTTGTGGTTGCGTCAATGCGTGCCGCCATTGACTGGATATTGCCCTGAAACGCCGTCGCTTTTCCGCTCAGGATGGTGGATTCGCTGAACCGTTCCGAGAAAAATCCCGCGTCCAGTAAGGTCATCCGGCTATAGACCAGATCAAAGGTTAGATAGATCCGGTCGAGCGATTGAGGCGTTCCCGCTTTTTGCGCTACCAGAATTGCTTCCACCAAGCGCGATGCCTCGCGATGGGTCTGGAACACGGCCCACATTGCGTCTTCGCGTGCACTGGTCTGGGTTGCTGCTTGTCGATCGCGTAGATTTATAAACAGATAGGCGGACAACCCGATCAAGACGACGCTCAGTGCCATCAAGGCAGAGGTCGCCCCCTTAATGACCCGTGGGGAAACGCGGGTCGGCCTGTGTTCTGTCAAACTATTCGACCACCTCGATCTGGGCGATTTGCCAAACCGATCTGCCGAAATATATTTCGTTAAATAGTTCTGGGTATTCGTCGAACGGATAGATTAAGAACAACGGCCCTTTGTCCCGGACAGACATGACGTTGCCATCGAGATGGGTGGCGAAGACGATAGGGAAATTGTGTGCATCATCGATGGGAACGCTTGCGGCGTAGTCATTCAGCGCGATCACCCGCATCATCGACCCCTGGGCACCAACCGCGTCAAGGATGGCCGTCGCAAGCGGGCCCGTAAAATCACGCGGCTCGTCAAACCAAGGTGTGCTTGCAGTGGTTGTCCGCTGCACCAGCGCGGCAAGCATATCGCGATCAAATTCCGCGACACCATCCCCGTTTGTGTGGGTAATGTTGCCAAACACAGTCAAGACGACGGGGCCTTGCGGTTCCATCAGTCCGTCTGCATGCGCCATCGACCCAAATAAACCCATCATCAAGAAAAGAAGACGTATCATCACATTTCAACCTTCGTTTTTAAGCCGCGTTGTTTGACTGCCGGTTCCCGGCATAGACTTTGCTGATTTGATCGCGCGCCGACTCAAAGGCTGCCACGCAAGTTGGGTCGAAGTGATGCCCTGATTGTCTTAAGATTTCGTCAAATGCGTCTTCAAACTGCCAAGCCGGTTTGTAACTGCGCGCGCTGCACAAGGCGTCGAACACATCCGCAATCGCGACAATACGGGCCGACAGCGGGATATCTTGGCCTGACAGGCCATTGCCATATCCCGACCCATCCCACTTCTCGTGGTGAGACAGCGCAATTTCATGGGCCATCTTGATCAGGTCACTTTCGCCATGCGCAAGGATATCCGAGCCAACTTGCGTATGGGTCTGGATTATTTTTCGTTCGTTTTTGGTCAACTTGCCGGGCTTGTGCAAGATGGCGTCGTTAATCGCGATCTTGCCCGCATCATGCAACGGAGAAGCCAGATAAATCGTGCGGCAAAACTCTTCGTTCAGCCCCATGTGTTGTGCGATCAATTTTGAACTGATGGCAACGCGTGAAATATGCTCACCCGTCGCATCGTCGCGCATTTCTATGGCGCGCGACAACCGCCAGATTAACTCTTCCTCACGGGCTCTCAGTTGCAGCGTTGCACGTTGCACTTCGAAATCAAGGTATTCGGCACGGTCTAAAAGCGCCAGCTGCGCTTGTCGCAACGCAAGTAGATTTTTGACCCTTACCCGAAGCTCCTCTGGATCAAAGGGTTTGTTCAGGAAATCTGTGGCACCCGCTTTGATGGCTTCCAGTCGCAGCGCGCGATCTTCATCCGCTGTCAGCATTATAATGGGAACAACTTGGTAGCCTTGCATCACGCGAAGCTTTTTGACGCATTCAACGCCGTTGATGTCCGGCATTTGATAGTCAATCAAGATCATGTCAAAGGGCGCTTCGCGGCAACGTTCAAGCGCTTGTGTCGCCGATGAAAAGCTTTCTACGACATGGTCAACCGTGCGTTTGAGTACTGCACTGATAACATTCAGGCTGACGGTCTCATCGTCAATCACGCAAATACGCATCGCACACCTCGTTGTCTTGGGTTCTCTGCCATCTTGTTTGGGATCTTCATACGGGACGCATGCGGTATTTTGGAAGCGAGGAGTGTTTCAGATTTGATTAAAATGGGCCAATATGAGCGTTTGCCACATTCACAAAAGGTATCTTCGAAGCACCGCTTCGCCAAACGTAGATTGCACCACGGCGGGTTACATAATTTAGGCCGGTCATCTCAACTTATCTTCGGATTCGAAGGTGTCGAAATTTTCATGCGCAAACCGCGCGAGATGCATAGACGAGATGCACCTACGAGATGCAGCTGGGAATCAATTCCCAAAACGCGCATCGCGTCTTAATTAAATCAATGATTTAGAAGAAGGCTGGCTGGGGTGGTAGGATTCCCAGGGGGCTTTTTAACTCATTGTGTTTGCGGTAAAAAATTTCGCAACACTTCACTACGAGATGCAGTTGTGTTGCACATGGGTGGGGAAGTGGTCAATGTAGCGTGGTTGTCCGTCGTCAGACAGACTTGCCCCCCCCTTTGTGTCACCCCAAAATTTGGGTTACCGGCCATTCGTGCTCTGCAAAACCCAACACGACGCTTTCACAACTCCTCGGTTCATGTTGCGGGAGGAACGAAGAGTGAGCTACCCCCTGAAATTCGGACACTGACGTAAGCTTCAATTTGTTGTCTGCTGATCTTCAACGCGAAGGAGATCATGAATGTCGAAACGAAAGCAACA
>JAHBAO020000140.1 GCA_018500065.2 Octadecabacter sp.
CGTTGCCATCCAGAAGCCTCACGCGGGCAGTATGGCCGGCAGCCCGGAAACGTCGCAACGCAGTGGGAAGCAGAGCAGCGGCGACACTGGGGATGATCCCGACAGTGACAATCGCGTTTGTCTGGTAGCCGAAAACCGCGCTTTCGTCCCGCATTGCATGGGTCGTTTCCCTGGCGCTATCCAATATTGCCTCTGCACGTGCCTGCAATCGTTTCGCCGCAAGGGTCGGTTTGACGGCACGGGTCGTGCGTTCAAACAGTTGGGAATCCAGCGCCTCTTCGAGCTTCCTTATTCGCCGAGTGATCGCGGATTGCGACAGGTTCAGTTTGTCAGCGGCAAGATGGAATGAGCCGGTCTCCTTTACGGCTAAGAACGCTTCTAGGTCGCTGAAATCGTAATTGATGCGCATAACGCAATAATCTGACCAATTTGATCATTAGTCAAATAAAACCAGCCCGAATATGATCAAATTTGAAGGAGACTGGGCATGAATAGACCCTACGACATTGTCGTGATCGGCGGCGGAAACGCAGCCCTTTGCGCCGCAATGACCGCTGCAGAGGATGGTGCGAAGGTCCTGATCCTTGAGGCTGCACCCAAAGCCTATCGCGGTGGCAATTCACGCCATACCCGCAACTTCCGCTGCATGCACTCAGGGCCACTAGGCCCGCTGATCGAAAGCTACAGCGAAGAAGAATATTTCGCCGATTTGATGAAGGTGACCGATGGCAAGACCCATGAGGGGCTTGCGCGGATGGCCATTCGCCATTCCGAAGAATGCCTGCCCTGGATGGAATCCCACGGCGTCCGATTCCAACCGTCGCTGTCTGGAACACTGTCTTTGGCACGCACCAATGCCTTCTTCCTCGGCGGCGGAAAGGGGTTGGTGAATGCCTATTATCGCACAGCCGAAAAACTGGGCGTTGATGTCGAATATGACGCAAAGGTCACCCACCTAGAAGTGGATGATGGCAAGGTTGTTTACCTAGACTACGTTCAAGGCGAACAGATGCGTCGGCTTGCGCCGAAGGCCGTGGTTGTCGCGTCAGGGGGATTTCAGGCCGACACGGATTGGCTTGCGCGAGCCTGGGGGCCTGCAGCAAAGAACTTCCTCATCCGCGGCACACCCTACAATCGCGGTATTGTCTTGGCGGATCTGCTGGATCAGGGCATCGAGCAAGTCGGCGACCCGACGCAATGCCACGCTGTCGCCATTGACGGGCGGGCGCCTAAGTTCGACGGAGGCATTGTCACGCGGCTCGACTGTGTGCCGTTCTCGATAGTCGTAAACAAAGACGCCGAGCGGTTCTATAACGAAGGCGAGGATGTCTGGCCCAAACGCTATGCGATCTGGGGTCGCCTCGTCGCCGCACAGCCGGATCAAGTGGGCTATGTCATCATCGATGCAAAGTCGCTGGAATTGTTCATGCCCTCGGTCTTTCCGCCAATCAAAGCGGACACGATCGAGGAGCTGGCACAGAAGATGGGCCTGCCAGCAGACGGGCTGCGCGACACGGTTGATACCTTCAACGCAAGCTGCGGCGACACGACGGATTTTCACCCGACCGAGCTTGATGGCGTCTCAACCTCTGGTCTGACCCCGCCCAAAACAAACTGGGCGCGACCCATCACCCAAGCACCGTTCTACGGCTACTCGCTGCGCACGGGCGTCACATTTACTTACCTTGGCCTAAAGGTGGACGAGACCGCCCAATGCAGCATAGACAATCGCCCGGTTCGCAACCTTTGGGCAGCGGGCGAAACCATGGCGGGATCGATCCTAGGTCAAGGCTACTTGGCCGGGTTCGGCATGACCATCGGCACCGTTTTCGGGCGTATCGCCGGGAAAGAGGCGGCAAGTTATGCAAACTGAACTGGTTCAAGAAGCCCGCCGTCAGGCAGAGATCTGCAACGCCTGCCGCTATTGCGAAGGCTATTGCTCCGTCTTTCCGTCACTCCACGCCAATCGCGCATTTTCTGATGGGGACATCACGCAGCTCGCCAACCTCTGTCACAACTGCCGGGGGTGCTACTATGCCTGCCAATACACGGCCCCGCATGAGTTCGACTTGAACCTTCCTGCCGCTTTGGCGGAGATTCGCCAAGAAAGCTGGGAGGAATTGGCCTATCCAAGCGTGGTCGCGCGCCAGTTCCAAAAGAACGGCATGGCCGTCGCCATTGCAGTAACGCTTTGTTTTGCAATGCTATTCGCTTTGGCCAAATGGATCGGACAGGGGGAGGGTGAAGGATTTTATGCGGTGATGTCGCACAACCTGATGGTCGCCATCTTTGCACCTGCCTTCCTGTTCCCCCTCGCCAGTCTCGCTGTCAGTCTGTGGCGCTACTGGTCAACCGTCGACGGCGAACCCGTGACGTTCAACCATATCAAGCAGGCATTCGGAGCAGTCGCCAACATGCGCAACCTTGCGGGCGGACACGGCGACGGCTGCAATTTTGAAGACGAAGATCGCTTCACCCAGGCCCGTCGTACTGCGCACCAATTTGTGCTCTACGGGTTCCTGCTGTGCTTCGCCAGCACCTCGTCTGGGACCATTTTGCACTACGTCTTCGACCTGCCTGCCCCCTACGGTCTGTTTTCGCTGCCCAAGTTGTTGGGGATCCCTGGTGGCCTGATGATGACATTCGGCGCGATCTGGCTGTTCCATCTCAAACTCAAGGCTGATCCCGAACTTGGCGCCAAGGGCGCGCGCAGTGGTGAGTTCGGGTTCATCGCGCTCTTGGGCTTTGTCGGAGCCAGCGGGCTTGTGCTGTATGGGCTTGGTGGGACGACACTGATGCCAGTCTTTCTGGCCCTGCATCTGGGGTCGGTCCTCGCGTTTTTCCTTCTGACGCCCTACACGAAAATGGCGCACGGGTTTTACCGCCTCGCCGCTTTGGTGCGCGATGCGCAGCGCAAGGAGGGCTAGCGCGATGACGAAACCCTACACCGGCCTGTGCCGTTGAAACAGATTATTGGCACCCACCTGATCGCCCTACTGGGCGTTGGGGTCTTCCAACTGCTTAACCTGCCGTTGCCATGGCTGCTGGGGCCGATCATGGCCAGCCTTGTTGCCGCACTTGCTGGGGTGCCGATGCGCGGGATTCTGGTTCTCAATAACCTGATGCGCTCGATCCTCGGCGTCGCGGTGGGGGCGACGTTCACTGTCGCGCTCGTCATTACGATGGCCGGTATGTGGACGACGCTAATCCTTGTCCCATTGATGGTTTTCCTGATTGGCCTTGTCGGGGTCCCCTACTTCCAGCGCCTTTGGGGCTTTGACTTCGCAACAAGCTATTACGGCGCGATGCCCGGCGGGCTGCAGGATATGTTGCTCTTCGGTCAAGAGGCAGGTGGCGATGTGCGTGCATTGTCACTCATCCATGCCACCCGCGTCTTGGTGATCGTTGTGGCGCTGCCATTTATCCTGAAGTCTTATTGGGGCGTAGATCTGAGCAATCCACCCGGCGTTCCGGCCGCGACGCTTCCTGTGTCGCAACTGCTTCTCATGGCGTTTTGTGGGGTCGTTGGTTGGCAGGGGGCAAAAGCGGTTGGCCTGTTTGGAGCTTCAATCCTCGGGCCGATGATCCTTGCTGGCGCTCTTGCGTTGTTCGGGATCCTGCAACACCGCCCGCCCGCCGAGGCGATCTGGATGGCTCAGTTCTTTATCGGCATGACAGTGGGCACCAAATACGCCGGAGTGACAGGTGCCGAAGTCCGGCGCGATGTCGCGGCGGCCTTGGGTTTTTGCATCATTCTGTTGGTGCTATCAGGGATATTCGTCGAGGCGATCTACCTCTTCGAACTTGCCCAACCTATGGAAACATTGCTGGCCTTTGCCCCCGGCGGTCAGGCGGAAATGACGGTGCTCGCGCTTATCGCTGGGGCGGACATGGCATTCGTAATTGCGCACCACGTCCTGCGCATTCTGGTCGTGATCCTCTGCGCACCGATTGCAGCCCGGCTGTTTAGCGAGAGACGTCGGGATTGATCACATGGATCGGTGACCCAGCGGCATAGGCGTTGATCTGGTCGAAGATATCGCTGAACTGAAGATCAAATTCGTCCTCAGTGACATAGCCGATGTGCGGTGTCGGTAAGACATTTGGGTTTGCCAACAAGGGGTTGCCTATATTGCGCAGTGGCTCTTCGTCGAAAACGTCGACGGCGGCATGAATCCTGCCCTTGGCGATTTCGGCTTCCAAAACGCCGGATGCAATTAGTCCGGATCGAGATGTATTCACCAGAAGGCTCCGAGGTTGCATAGCGGCAAGATCATCCGCCGTGACAATGCCGCGTGTTGTTGGTTTCAGGCGAACGTGCAGGCTTACGATGTCTGAGGTTGCAAAGAACGCCTCGCGACTGTCGGCCACAGTGCGACCATCAGTCTGCGCACGCGCCCGCCCGTCGTCCGACGCCCACCACTGCACCCGCATCCCGATCGCCTCAGCATAATCGGCAACCGCCTGCGCAATGCGCCCATAGCCATAAAGCCCAAGGGTTCGCCCTCTCAGGGTGCGCCCGACGCCCATCTGCCAGTCGCCCGCGCGGATCGAGGCGACTTGCTGCGGTATTTGGCGATAGCTGGCAAGGATCAGCGCTAGCGTCATCTCGGCGGCGGCATAGGACGGCGTATCGCTGTGCATGTTGGAACACAGCATCACACCGTTTGCGGTGCAGGCCGGAACATCGACATGAGGGTAGACGCTGCGCTGGCTGATCAGCCGCAGGTTTGGAAGGCGCGACAGCAAGTCAGCGCCAATCTTCGTCCGTTCACGAAACAGCACCAGCGCTTCGGCCCCTTGCACCCGTTGGGCAAGCTTCACCGGGTCAGGTTCGTGATCCGTCCAGACGATCACTTCATGATTGGCCAATTTGGCAAAACATGGCAGGCCACGCAGCGTATCAAACCAATCGTCTAGAATGTGTACTTTCAACGTTTCCAGACCTTGGTTGGGACCATCACCTCGCCCCGCGCCAAAAGCCGTGCGGTGCGCACCAACCCGGCAGAGCGCAGGTCAATTCCGTCTGGGGTCAGGTCATAGTCAACCAGCACATCAATCTGCCCGCTTGGATGTTCCAGCGTGATCGTCGCAGGCCGCTCGTTGGATCGCGCGGCCATACCATCAGCGACGGTTCCCGGCGTCAAAACGCATGACGCAAGGCATTGGGCGCCCGTGACGGCCATTGTCGGGTGGGTTTTCCATGGCATGAAATAGCGCGTGGCGATGGTGCCGCCATCCCGCGCGGGCGCAAGTAGCCCGAATTTCGGTGTGACGGAGTCTGCAACATTTTTGATGCCCATCGCTTCGCCAGCTTGAATGCGGACGGCTTCCATCGCTGCGAAAAAGTCGGTGTTTTGGTTCAGGGCTTCGGCGCTTTCATACCCCGTCAAGCCGAACGCATCCGCCCGCGCGATCGCCATCGGCATGGCGACATCCATGCAGGTCACATCAACGCCGTCAAAGGTGTCGGTCAGGTTGCCAGTGGGAAGGAATGCGCCGGTAGCGCCGCCGATCGTGTCCATGAACCGCAACGCAACGGGGGCGGCCGTTCCTGGCACGCCGTCGATGCGCGCGGTGCCGTCATAATCGACTTCGCCTGCCGTTGTTTGCACCTGTGCGACGACGCGCGCGCCGGTGTTGACCGCGTGTATTTTCACTGTGGTCTGAGGTCCTTGCGGCGCAATCAGACCCATTTCAATCGCGGCGGGCCCGACACCGGACAGGATATTCCCGCAGGTCGGTTTGAAATCAACCGAGCGATCTTCGACGCTGACTTGCGCAAAGAAGTAGTCGATATCTGCCCAATCATCGTCGGAGCGAGACAGCATCGCGACCTTTGTTGTTACCGCATTGCCGCCGCCAATCCCGTCGATATTGAGCGGATGGCCAGAGCCGACCATGGCGATCAAAACCTCGGCCAAGGTGTCGAGGTCATCGGGCAGATCGGCGCGGTTCAGGTAGGGCCCACGCGATGTGCCGCCCCGCATAAAGAGGAATGGTATTGCCGTTTGGCTCATGTCAGCGGCCATGGCAGATCAAAATAGGACTGCAGCAATCCCGGCGGGAAATCGCGGTTCAGGGTCCAGGCCATGGCGCAGATGAAGGCAATGCCAAAGGCCGTATAGATCGCGGCATAGCCCCAGCTTTTTCCGGCGCGGACACGGATGAACAGCAGCAGGAACCCAGCCAGAGCGAGGATGAAGCCGACCAGAGCCGAGGCGGCCAGAAGGCTCGCGAACCAGCCCATCGTGGCCCAAAGCCCATAGACGTTGTCGTCTGCTTCTTCGTCTTCTCGATCCGCGAAGATCGGGGCGGTTTCTTCGGAGCGCATCATTTGCACAAGCAACAGGGCACAGCCGACCAGCGCGACGGTCGCCACAAAGACAGGGAATACGCGATCCATTCGGGCGAAATCGGGTATGACGGACGCGTTCCAATAGGCCAGCGCAATATAGGTCGTGACGGCCAACAGGAAGACAACCGGCGCCCGTTTTGACCCCGCCGCCACGACGCCTTCTGCCTGAATGTTCTTGGCCTGACGCAAGCCGATGACCACGGACAAAAGCGTGATGATAATCAGAACAATCACGATGGGGCTGAAGATGTATTCAATGCCTTCATCGAAGCCGCGCCGGAATCGGGACGCGGCGATCTGGTAGGCTTGGTTGGTATAGCGTTCCGCTGGGGCCGACAGAACAAAGCCAATCAGGAAAGCCGGACGAGACCAATCAAAGCGCCGCATCAGGATGCCCAAAAGGCCGATGCCGAACAGCGCCACAAGGTCCCAGATTTCCTGACGAGATTGGAACGCCGCAAAGGCGATAATCATGAACAGGAACGGGGCCAGCAAGGCAAAACGGATTTCTGTCAGCTTGGCGATGCCGCCAGACGCCGCGATGCAGATGATCGTGCCCACCACATTGGCGAGTGCCAGCAGCCAGACGATTGCATAGGTGAAATCAAGGTTGTTCTTCAGCATCGAGGGGCCGACTTCGATCGATCCGCTCCCCAGAAGGGCAACGGCGGAAATAAAGATCGCCATTGAGCCAGAACCCGGGATGCCGAACAGCAACGTCGGCACCAAACCACCGCCTTCTTTGGCGTTGTTTGAACTTTCAGGCCCAATCACGCCGCGCACATCACCAGACCCAAATTTGGATTTGTCTTTGGCGGTTTGAACAGTGTGGCCATAGGCGATCCAATCAACGACCGATCCACCGAGTCCTGGGATGACCCCCACAACAACACCGATCAGCGAACAGCGGACTGACAGCCATTTGTTGGCCCACCAATCCTTGACGCCTTCCGCCCAGCCGCCACCCA
>JAHBAO020000319.1 GCA_018500065.2 Octadecabacter sp.
GCGTGAAAGTGATGACTTGAGTGCGTTAAAGGCAGTTTCAGCTGATGCAGAGGTCGCAGCGCGCGCAACTGACGGGCCATCGGTGCAGTTGCTGTGGGATGTGTGTCGGATTCCGGATTTTCGCGGCATCAGCCACGCCGAACATGCGCAGTTGTTGACCGATATTTATAACTTCCTGCATCAATCAGGTCGGGTGCCGGATGACTGGCTGGCGGGGCGGGTAAACCGCATCGATCGCACCGATGGTGACATCGACGCGCTGTCAAAACGATTGGCATATATCCGCACATGGACCTACGTGGCGCAGCGCAAAGGCTGGGTCAGCGACGAAAGCCATTGGCGCGGCACGACGCGCGCTGTAGAAGATCGCCTATCAGATGCGCTGCATGAGCGCCTGACAGCAAGATTTGTGGACCGGCGGACAAGTGTTTTGCTTCGCCGGCTCAACCAAAAGGAGGGCCTTGTGGCCGACGTAAACGACAAAGGTGAAGTGACTGTCGAAGGGCAGTTCGTTGGAAAAATTGAGGGTTTCCGGTTCCGTCAGGACCAGAATGCCAGCGCCGAAGAAGCGAAGACCATTCGCGCGGCCAGCATTCAGGCGTTGGCACCGCAGTTCCATCTGCGTGCAGACCGTTTTTATAACGCCCCCGACACGGAAATTGATTTCACCGAACAAGGTGGCCTGATGTGGGGCGCTGAAGCGGTTGGGAAACTGGTTCCCGGTCAAGACGCATTGAAGCCGACTGTCGTGGCGTTTGTTGACGATGAGGCTGGCACAGACGTTGCTGAAAAGGTGCAGCGCCGTTTGCAGCACTTCATCGACCGCAAAATCGCAACCGCGTTTGAACCAATGTTAAAGATGAACACGGACGAGGCGCTGACAGGTTTGGCGAAGGGATTTGCGTTCCGTTTGGCGGAAAGCTTTGGCGTGGTTCCACGTAGCGACGTTGCCGATGAGGTGAAGGCGCTTGAGCAAGATGCGCGTGGCGCGTTGCGCAAGCATGGCGTTCGTTTTGGGCAGTTCACGATCTTTATGCCGTTGCTGTTGAAGCCCGCGCCGACACGTTTGCGTTTGGTTTTGTGGAGTCTTTCTAAGGGTTTGCAGGATTTTCCAGAAGCACCGCCCCCTGGTTTGGTAACCGTTCCAACCGTGGCAGACTTGCCTGATGGCACTTACGCGATGTCGGGTTATCGCGCCGCAGGTGAGCGTGCGATCCGCATTGATATGTTGGAACGCCTTGCGGATATGCTGCGCGACCAAAACACCCGCGCAGGGTTTGAAGCGACGCCAGATATGCTGTCGATCACCGGTATGACACTTGAGCAGTTTGCCAACCTGATGGAAGGTCTTGGTTACAAGGCCGAAAAGGGTGAGCGCGAGAAGGTGAAAGCTGTGCCAGAGACCGCGACAACCTCGTCTACGGATGCAGCCGAACCCGCCGCGGAAGCCGCACCTGCTGAGAAAGCTGAAGAAGGCCCCGAGATGGAGGTGTTTTACACCTTTGCTTGGGCGCCCAAGCGCAGCCCGCGTCCACAAGGTGACAAACCACAACGCAAAGGCCCGCCAAAGGGCAAACGCGGAAAGCCACAAGGCAATAACAAAGCGCAGAATTTCTCGGCACGTCCGCCGCGCAAGGAAAAGGCGATTGATCCTGACAATCCGTTCGCCGCTGCCTTGGCAGGGCTCAAGAAAGATTGAGCGAAGAGGCTGCAACTCTTCGACTAGACAAATGGCTTTGGCACGCGCGGTTTTTCAAGTCGCGCGGGCTGGCCGCTGCCCTTGTGAAGTCAGGGCGTATTCGGGTGGACGGCACGCCTGTGTCCAAACCAAGCCGTGCGATTTCAGCGGGCGTGGTGCTGACATTCCCAAAAGAGGACGAAGTGCGCATCGTAAGGGTGTTGGGTTTGGGTGTGCGGCGCGGACCAGCGCCCGAAGCGCAAGCCCTATACGAAGATTTGACCCCAGCGCGTGAACCCAGAATTGACCCGCTAGAATATAGGGTTGGCGGGCGTCCTACCAAGAAAGATCGCCGTGACATGGACATCTTAAAGGGCTCACGTTGAAACAACCGCAATGTCGGGTCTTGAAGGCCGGGCGGGTGGCGGTTACAGACGCCGTGAAAATCAAGGACCCGCGCCCATGACCTACATCGTCAATGATGCCTGCATCGCCTGCAAATACACCGACTGCGTCGAAGTTTGCCCCGTAGATTGTTTCTATGAGGGTGAGAATATGCTGGTGATTCACCCTGACGAATGTATCGACTGTGGCGTATGTGAGCCCGAATGCCCCGCTGATGCGATCCGCCCTGACACAGAGCCGGATATGGAGAAATGGGTCGAGTTCAACCGCAAGTATTCCGAGTTGTGGCCGGTTATCATCACCAAGAAAGACCAGTTGCCAACAGCCGAAGAGATGGACGGCAAAGAAGGCAAGATGGAGATGTTCTCTGAAGCGCCTGGAGAAGGCGGCTAAAACGCTGCAATGCAGCATCGTAAGATGTTAGTGGGAATCAGGCGATTTTTGTGCTATAAGGGCTTTAATGCCGCGTTATTGCTGAACCAGAATTGACGATGTGATCTGACGGAGACCCTTGGTCGCCGCCAGAATTTTTGTCGTGTGGTGATGCCGAACTGAGAGAAGGACCAGTAGAATGGCCAAGAAGAAATATGACTACAGCCCGAATGATTTCGTTGTTTATCCCGCACATGGGGTTGGCAAAATCGTTTCGATTGAAACGCAAGAAGTTGCAGGCTTTGAGCTGGAAATGTTCGTGATCGCGTTCGAAAAGGACAAAATGACGTTGAAGGTTCCGACGAATAAAGCCGAAGAAGTTGGCATGCGCTCGCTTGCTTCTGCTGATGTTGTTGCGGATGCGATGAAGACGCTGAAGGGCAAGGCCAAGGTCAAGAAAGCCATGTGGTCCCGCCGCGCGCAGGAATATGAGCAGAAGATCAATTCAGGTGATTTGATCGCGATTGCCGAAGTTGTCCGTGATTTGCACCGCGCAGATGATCAGCGCGAGCAAAGCTATTCGGAGCGTCAGCTTTATGAAGCCGCACTTGAGCGCCTGACACGTGAGTTTGCTGCTGTTGGTAATGGCAACGAGACAGATGCCGGCGCCGAGATTACAGATACACTGCAAAGCCGCGCGTCTGCTGCTTAAATATCTGTTTAAGAATTGAAAAAGTCGTCCTTGGATAAAGGGCGGCTTTTTTTATGGGTTAACCTTTTGGGACTGGGCCAATCGCCGCGACGAATTCGTTGTGTTGAAACATGCGCCTCCGGCGGGGATACTTTTGAAACAAAGGCAAAGTTAGAGGGCGCGATGTCCAATGTCGGTGCGATAGAAACCTTCGGGCCAGTCTATTTGCTTGGTCATGCTATATGCGCGCGCGTGGGCGTCTTGGAGCGTTGCGCCGCGCGCTGTGACGTTTAGGACGCGTCCACCCGTTGCTATGGTTTGTCCTTCTTTGCGCGCGGTTCCCGCGTGGAATGTCATCTCGGAAGATGTTTCTGGAAGCGCATCTAGGCCATTGATTGTTGAGCCTTTTTGGTACGATCCTGGGTAGCCGTTGGCGGCCATCACGATAGTCATCGCATGGTCGTCCGCCCAGTTTGGCGTGACATCAGAAAGGCGGCATTCAGCGCAGGCGTGCAGCAGATCAA
>JAHBAO020000014.1 GCA_018500065.2 Octadecabacter sp.
CGCCCGCGGGCGGATGCCGCTGATCTATCTTTCCCCGCGCGGTGTACCGTTCACGCAGAAAATCGCCCAAGACCTGAGCGAACAAGACGGGGTGACGCTGCTGTGCGGACGTTTTGAAGGGGTCGATGAACGCGTGCTGGAACACTATGAGATCATGGAAGTGTCGATGGGGGATTATGTGCTGACGGGCGGTGAACTTCCTGCGATGACCCTGATTGACGCCTGCGTGCGCTTGTTGCCCAATGTGCTGGGAAACGAGGAAAGCGCGATTGAGGAAAGCCATTCCAACGGCCTGCTGGAACACCCGCAATACACCCGCCCCGCCGAATGGGAAGGCCGTACTATTCCGTCTGTTCTGACGTCCGGTGATCACGGCAAGGTCGCCAAATGGCGGCGCCAGATGTCTGAAAAGATCACGCAGGAACGCAGGCCGGATTTATGGGCCAAGAAAGACAAGGCGTAACTGAATGCAAATTTTTCAGATGATACCAATGTAAAAGACTGAAGACTATTGATCCTGATCAAAGCAAATCAAGTGCGATCAATGATTAAGCTGAGCGGACAGTTCTTCATTCAGTAGAAAGCATCCGTTTTGGCCTCTCAGCACAACAGTCACGCCACGACCCGCACGCCACCCGCACTTCGGCGCACCTTAACCCTACCGCTCCTTACGCTTTATGGCCTTGGGGTAACGGTTGGCGCAGGGATCTATGTTCTCATCGGCGCGACTGTGGCTGAGGCAGGCGCCTATGCGTGGCTGGCGTTCCTTCTGGCCGCGTTCGTCGTTGCGTTTACTGCATTTTCCTATGCTGAACTGGCCACCAGATACCCCGTCAGCGCCGGTGAAGCCGCCTATGTTGACGCTGGCTTTGGCCGCCCCGCACTGGCGACTCTGGTCGGGGGCCTTGTGGCCTTGTCCGGCATGGTGTCCGCATCGGCTGTCGCGGTTGGGGCCTCCGGATACTTGGGTGGGCTAACGAGCCTGTCATCCCCCGTCTTGATCATCGCTATTGTCACGACGATGGGCCTCATCGCGTGGTGGGGAATCAGCCAATCGGTGAAAGTCGCGGCTGTCATCACCGTGCTAGAAATCCTCGGCCTTGCCTTTGTCATCGCGTGGGGATTTGGCATGTCCCAACGCGGTGGCGTTGCAACCGCTGAGCTATTTCCACCCCTGCAAGGCGCGCACTGGGGCGGCATTGCCAGCGCATCCCTACTCGCGTTCTTTGCCTTTATCGGGTTTGAGGACATGGTGAATGTCGCCGAAGAAGTCGAAACGCCCCGCAAGACCATGCCCCGCGCAATCGTCTACACTTTGTTCGTCGCCACGGTTCTGTATGTCTTGGTCGCAATCTCGGTTTTGCTGGCCGTGCCAATCGAAACGCTGTCAGGCTCGGATGAACCCCTGACGCTTGTCTTCGCAAACGCGCCAACAGCGGTGCAATCGGGCTTTGCCGCCATCGCAGTTGTCGCCACGGTCAATGGCGTTCTGATCCAGATGATCATGGCGTCGCGTGTCATTTACGGAATGGCGCAACGTGGACGCTTTCCAGCCGTGTTCGCCAACATTTCACCAAAAACACAAACGCCAACCGTTGCGACCTTATTCGTCGCGGCCTGCATCATGGGGCTTAGCCTATTCCTGCCTATCGAACGCCTTGCAGGATGGACGTCGCAGATTGTGCTGTTCGTATTTGTCTGCGTGAACCTGTCCTTGATCGCGATCAAACGCCGAAATGCGCCGTCAGGTGAGTACTATAAAGTGCCAATTGCGGTGCCGGTCTTGGGCATCCTCACCAGCGTCGCCTTGTTGGTCAGCACCCTGCTTTAACCACAAGATAAAGCATTCCAGATGCCTCGGGACCTTGGGCAGTGTCATTCACACGCACAGCTTCCAATCCCCCTTGCCCCAAACGCCCCTTGCCCCTATACGGCCCAAGTGCGTGGCCCAAACGAGTCGCTGCACCTTTTTGGTATGGCCGCGACGTCTTCACCGCGAACCCGCCAAAAGGCAAAGTAAGGCCGTTATTACCTTTGGTGGGCAGCGCGACTGACCCAATGAAGACCAAAGCTCTGGCAGCCCTCACATCCGCGGAAAAACCGCGTGACTATAAGGAGTGGATCATGAACCTGATCGCACAAATCGAGGCGGAACAAATCGCCGCACTGGGCAAAGACATCCCAGACTTTAAAGCCGGCGACACTGTTCGCGTAGGTTTCCGCGTGACCGAGGGTACACGTACCCGTGTGCAGAACTACGAAGGCGTCTGCATCGCACGCAAAAACGGATCTGGCATCGCTGGCTCTTTCACTGTTCGCAAAATTTCCTTTGGTGAAGGCGTGGAACGTGTGTTCCCACTGTACTCCACCAACATCGACAGCATCACAGTTGTGCGCCGTGGCCGCGTTCGTCGCGCCAAGCTGTACTACCTGCGTGAGCGTCGCGGTAAGTCCGCACGTATCGTCGAGAAAACAAACTACCGCGCGCCTAAAAGCGCCGCGCAAGCGTAAGGAAGATCGAGATGAGAAAAGATATTCACCCCGATTACCACGTCATCGACGTCAAAATGACAGATGGCACGGTCCACCAGATGAAATCCACTTGGGGTGCCGAAGGCGACCAACTGGCACTGGATATTGACCCAACAGTACACCCAGCATGGACCGGCGCTGGCGCCCGTCTTCTGGACACTGGCGGTCGCGTTTCCAAGTTCAAGAAAAAGTACGAAGGTCTGGGCTTCTAAAGCACCTACCCTTTTCGGAAAAGAAAACGCCGCTCCTGTCTGGGGGCGGCGTTTTTCGTTGGAGGTATGGTGAAGCTTTAGCGGAAAGAAAAAGGCCGCCTCGAAACGGGGCGGCCTTTTGATCAGTCTACCTTGAGGGTTGGTTTAGGTCCCCACCACCGTCACGAGCACCCAGAAGATTGCGCCAGACAGAAGGGCTGCTGCGGGCACTGTGATGACCCATGCGGCAATGATCGTCATGAAGTGCGAACGGCGCACCAGCTTGCGGCGCCGACGTTCTTCCACCGAATAGACAGGTTTATCGGGCATCGCTTCGCGAGAACGGCGCAGGCGGCGCTCTGCGTCCCATTCACGATAGAAGCCAACACCAAACACGCCACCAACGGCGATATGCGTTGAGCTTACGGGTAGACCCAGCCATGAGGCCACAATCACCGTGATCGCCGCTGACAGCGCCACACAATAGGCGCGCATCGGGTTCAGCTTGGTGATTTGGCTGCCAACCATGCGGATCAGCTTTGGGCCAAACAAGAACAACCCGAACGAGATACCGAAGGCACCGATAACCATGACCCAGAACGGAATGCTAAAGCTGTGCGTGAAGTCACCGGATTGCGATACCTGAACGATCGCCGCCAAAGGACCAACCGCGTTCGCAACATCGTTCGCGCCGTGGGCAAAGGACAACAATGCGGCGGACACAACCAGCGGAATGCCGAACAGCACCTTCAGCGACTTGTTGCGGTTTTCCAGACCTTCAGACTGCTTTTTGATCACTGGGATCATCACCAGCCAGACCAGCACTGCAATCGCGAGGCCAATTAGCAACGCCGTTGGCATGTCGATCTTGATGATCTTCTTAAG
>JAHBAO020000290.1 GCA_018500065.2 Octadecabacter sp.
ACTTCCATACCCGCTGTATTGTCCGGCGAGACCTCCGGAATGGAAGGTGCTGCGCCACCCGAAGCAATCTGGGCCTGCGTCACGATATTGTTCAGCAACACATGCGTGTCGACGCGTCCATCAGATGTGACCAAGATTTCCGGCACCGCCACTGTCCCGGCGGCTGCAGCATCGTTGATGATCGTGTCGATGCTTTCATCGGTTTCACCAGCCCGCAAAGCCGCGATCACGATAGCTTCGAGGGTTTCGCTTTCCTCAAGAACCGAACGATGGCCCGTTGCCGCTTCGAGCCCTGCAAGAATATCGGACGTCGACTGACGTTGCACCTGACTGTTGGTTGTTACCGTTTCAACACCTGCGAACCCCAGTTCTGCGAGAACGTTGTTGGTCATGTCGGACAAGCGTGTATCGTCTGTTTTCGGGCGCGCGACGTCAATGCGGCGTGGGGCGTCTACCAAACCTGTCGTAGCATCGGTCGTTGGCGGTGCAGCGGCTACAGCAGCCTCTGCTAGAGCCGCCAAATCAGGGGGCGCTGCGCGCGTGACTTCAACGCCCGCTTCGATTGGCGTGCCAAGCCGGTCACGGGCAACATCTTCTCCCTCCGCGAAAGGGCGGAAAATAATGAGGCCGCAAACAACGAGCGCGAACAGAAAAAGTGCAACAGTAGTGCGGATCATGGGAAGAACCTCAACAGGGAATTAACGGGGGTTTTGTGAATTTTGAATGGTCAAACCAACGTGCGCCCACGCCTGAATACCACCACGAAAATAGAATAGTTTCTCAGCGGGATAACCCGCAGCCAACAAGCTTTCGATTGCGGTTGGCGCATCACCTGACCACGGCCCACCGCTATAAAGCGCCAGTGCCATTGCTTGGGAAAAATCAAGGACATCTGCCCCTTGATCAACGGCGCCGAGTGCACGAAGAATGTCATCTCGATAGCGGTTTTCGGCGGCAAGCGTGGGGAAGGGTACGTTAACGGATCCCGGAATTGACCCACGCCCGTAGTCAGCAGGGGCGCGTGTGTCGATCAATAGGCCGGTGCCTCCAGTCACGTTTTCTTCCAAGAATGCCAAAACCTCAAGCTCAGCGACGGTTTCCACACCGTTCGCCACGATAAGGGGTTGTAGGCAGTGAGGCGGGCAGGCGCGTGACGTCAGGGCGTACTCACCCAGCAACGTTGCACGCGTGTCCTGATCGCGCGTTACCGTGAAGGTTTGGCCGTTTAGCGTAAACGTACTGTCAGACTTAAACGTGGTTATGCGCACATCCTGCGCGCTTCCTGCGGTGGCCAAGACGCAAAACGCAGCCATTAGAAATGGATTAGTCATCTTCGGCCTCTCTTCATCTTGCGCCGCCTTGGTTGTTCGTGGGGCGCGCTCTTCTATTTGTCCAGTGACGTGAGCGCACCCCAAAAAGCGCCACTGGTTTCGCCTGCGTATTACGAAGCGGCGCTCAAATAATCGCCACTTCGCCCTGCCAACATCGTATCGACGCCCTAAAGTTCAGGCCGTCGAATGAGTAACCAAACCAGCGTCAGCAGAGCGCCAGATCCGGTATGAAAAAACTGCGGTCATTGAGTGACCGCCTCTGTAGAAAGGTCGGACGTTGACCAAACCAACATCCCACCGCGGTAATATCCAGTTTTTTGTGCAGGATATCCGGCTGCAGGAATATTGACCGACGCAGAAATGAAACCCAACGCTCGGTCCGCAGGGAGACGTGCGTCCATCAATAGGCCTTCACCCAATTCAGCTTGATCTGACAAAAACTCGATCACGTCCAACTCATCCAGTATCGGTACGTTGGGTGCGACGATCATAGGGGACAAGCAGGGGCTGAGGCAGGTCGCGGAGGTTTGGGAAAGTGCCGTGAATGTGGTCTGATCAATCGTGCTTGCGCGGGAGATCGTGAACAGACCATCCGCTGTGACCGGCAGTAAATCAGCAGCACTGGCAGTCGATATCGCCATCAATGTGCAGGCCAAAGCCGTGCGTTTCATCCCTCGTCCCCCAACGATAAGCGCTAAATCTTGTGGCAAACCTGACACGATAACGCTCAGATAGATTTGGGAGCAACATATAGAGGTTTCGCGAATCGCTCGTCAAAGGAAAATGTGCGAATTGGTTCGTTTTTTCAGAAGATGAGTCTATTTGCTCGCGGAATGGGCTGTTGATGGCGCGCTGCCGAGCAAAGCGACACCCCCACAATCGAGATTTGCAGTACCCGCAGCAAAAACTGGAAAGCGTGTATAACGGTTGATCATGCTGTCCGTGTGCCAAACGTTGTTGACGCACAGATCCTGCGCGTTTGTTCCAGAATTGAAGCCAAAGCCGGGGTCACCGCAATCATCAGCCCGCCCGCCCGCATTCCAGGCTTGGCCCTTTTCACTATCGTGCATCCCACCAGTCGGGAAAACCATGCCGCGCGGATCAAAGCTAAGGTTCCAACTGGTTGTGGGCGTCAACTGGCGCATATCCCACGTCCCTAACGGCACGTCATCTTTGAACCCAACGATAAAAAAGGCCGAAATGTCATCATGCGTAAGAAGTGATCGGTTCAACACGGCATCAGGCACGCTCATCGTGCCTTCCATGCGATAGTCGTTGTTCCCTTCCCAACAGAATTCAAAATCGGCGGCTTCTAGTGGGATAGCAAGCGCAGTGAAAACGGCGGCCAAACGTATCATGCATTTTCTCGCATGACGTGGCCTGCGAAATACAAAGAACCACAAATCAGAATGCGCGCATTTGGGTCCTTAGCCGTGATCGCATCTAGCGCTGTGAAAAGGTCCGCGGCGGTTGTCGCGATAATACCAGCCGAGGTCGCGGCGTCTGCCGTGGTTTGCGCTGGAAGCGTATTTGCTTCTCCTGGAATTGCGACGGCAGTGAGGGATTGAACATGCGGCGCAAGCGGCGCCATAAACCCCGTCACATCTTTGGTATTCAACATGCCGCAAATAACGTGCGTCGGGCGCTTTGGCAAAGTGATAAGCGTTGCAGCGATCGCCTTGCCCGCAGCTGGGTTGTGCCCCCCATCAAGCCAAAGTTCGGCAGGCGCACAGTGTTCGACCAATGGGCCGGACGTCAGGCGTTCCATACGTGCGGGCCAGGTCGCGTTTGTCAGGGCCGCCTCGCACGCGGCTTCATCCACTTTAAAATGGCGCAGCGCCGCAAGAACAGCGCCCGCGTTCTTTACTTGATGCGGTCCGGGAAGCGCAGGAAGCGGCAGGTCGAGCAGACCCGTCTCGTCTTGATAGATCAATCTGTCCCGTTCCTGAGAGACGTGGAAATGCTGCCCATACGCAATCAACGGCGCACCGAGGCGGGCAGCTGTCGCTTCAATAACGTCCATCGCATCGTCGTGTTGCGGCCCAACGATACAAGGCACACCACGTTTAATGATACCGGCTTTTTCCGCGGCGATCTCAGGCAATGTGTCGCCTAAGAATTGCTGATGATCGAGGTCGATCGGTGTGATGATGCTGAGCGCGGGGTCCATGACATTGGTTGCGTCCAACCGTCCGCCCAGCCCAACTTCGAGCAAAGTATAGTCCGCAGGCGTCTCAGCGAACGCGAGGATCGCAGCGCAGGTTGTGATCTCGAAGTAGGTGATGTTTTCGCCGTTGTTGGCGGCATAACAACGGTCCAACGCCGCCGTTAGCGCCTCTTCGGAAATCAGCTCTCCGGCAAGACGGATACGCTCGTGAAAACGCGCCAAATGGGGCGATGTATAGGCGTGAACACGTTTGCCTTGCGCCTCTAGGCCGGCACGAATCATGGCCTGCGTGGACCCTTTGCCGTTTGTCCCAGCAATGTGAATGACAGGCGGCAGGCGGCGTTCGGGGTTGCCGAGCGCACTGAGCAAACGCCACATGCGATCGAGTGTCAGGTCAATGATTTTTGGGTGCAGCGCCATCATGCGCGCGAGGATTTGATCTGAATTTTGGGTCATGAGGAAGTCCTGTGCGGTCACGTGGAAGGGTTACGACCTCGAACTCATCGGCGCGTACGACATTCAGGTTCAGTCCTCGTTCGCACTGTCAGTCGTCGCAGGTTCTTCTGACACGGTTTGATCGCTCAGCTCGGGCGCAGGCAACTCACCTGCAACCACTGGATCGAGGCCCATGAGCATACGCGTGATCGTGATCAACTCATCGCGCATTTTGCCACGCGGGGTTACGCGATCAAGCATGCCGTGGTCCAATAGATATTCTGCACGTTGGAAACCCTCGGGCAGTTTCTCACGGATCGTTTGTTCAATTACACGCGGGCCTGCAAAGCAGATTAATGCATTCGGTTCGGCGATATGCACATCGCCCAGCATCGCATAAGACGCGGTGACGCCGCCTGTTGTCGGATGCGTCAGCACGACGATATAGGGCAAGTTCGCTTCTTTCAGCATCTCAACCGCGACAGTCGTGCGCGGCATCTGCATCAGGGACAGAATCCCTTCCTGCATCCGTGCACCACCCGCAGCGGAAAACAGCACCAATGGGCGTTTCAGTTGAACCGCACGTTCCGCAGCCGCGATGATCGCGTTACCAACATACATGCCCATTGAGCCGCCCATAAAGCTAAAATCCTGCGCAGCCGCGATAATAGGCGTGCGCCCGATCTCACCTTCGGCGACAAGCATAGCTTCTTTCTCGCCCGTGTTTTTCTGCGCACCCTTCATCCGATCCGGATATTTTTTCTGATCCTTGAAGTGCAGGGGGTCCGCAGTCGGTGCAGGCACGTCGACATCAACGAAAACGCCGCCATCAAACAGCGCTGTGAAACGGTCGCGCGGCGTGATCGCCATGTGATGATCGCATGACGTGCAAACGTTCAGGTTTTCCGCCAATTCGCGGTGAAACAGCATGGTGCCGCATTCGCCACACTTGGACCAAAGGTTCTCGGGCACTTCGCGACGCGAGAAGATGGAATTTACGCGCGGGCGGATGTAGTTGGAAATCCAGTTCATGGGACCCTCATTTGGTGTTGGAAATGAGATAAGCTGACGTGACGCGAATTGCAATCAGCGGCGTATCGCAAGGCGCGCGCTGAGCCAGACAGTGACTAACAATAGCACCTCGAATGGGATCCAAGGCTCCCACGCAAGGCCGTACATCGGCCAAACAAACAACGCCGCACCATATAGCCA
>JAHBAO020000245.1 GCA_018500065.2 Octadecabacter sp.
CCCGCTGTCCGGATCAGCAAGCATCTTACGCGCATAGGCCTCGAACTCTTCGACATAGAACTGGTAGTTCGTGAACAGAACGTGGTTCTGAAAATGCTCCGCCTGCGTCGCTGTATAATGCTGTAACCGTGCAAGCGAATAGTCGATCCGCTGGGCGGTAAACGGTGCCAACGGGCTGGACCCGTCTTGGTGATAAAAATCGACACCGTTCACAATGTCATCGTTCGTCGTCGCAAGGTCGGGAACATCAAAAACGTCCCGCAACGTAAACTTCAGCGCACCTTCCTGCGGCACCGCGATCTCACCCGAAACGGCGAAATGCATCGGCATCGGGGTCATCGAAACGCCGATCACTACAGGCTCGTCGTGGTTTTCAATCAACAGGCCGATCTGCTGTAACAGATACCCCTCAAACAGGTCAGGTCGCGTGACCGTCGTTGAATAAATCCCGGGGCCAGCCACGTGCCCAAAACTCAGCCGAGTGTCGGTCTGTGCGTAGGTGGACGTGCGAATGCGTATTTCTGGGTAAAATGCGCGAAATCGCGTATCAGGCCGCGTTCCAGTGACGTGTTCCGAAAAGGTCTCAGACAAAAACGTCACCGCAATGTGGTAAAGCTCTTGCAACCGCTTCACAGCCGCCTTTGGGTCTCTGAACTCCTGTGCGTCAGGAACTTCGGGTGAGACAACCGGTAAATGTGCGTCAGATTTCATCATGGGATGAGCCTCCGTTTATTCTTGTTCTTATGTCAGACGAAAAAGGCCGCAGAACAGGCTGCGGCGGCATTCATCAAATGTATCTGTATATTCATGCACCATATTGCCACCAGAATATGACACTCCGCAAGTCCCAGCGACGGCACGTCTGATGTCGCTTTTCCACTAGTCAGCCGCCCGATCCTCGTGTTGGCTGGCAATAGGGAGAACCAAGATGTCAGTGACCGAACTCAAACCAAACCTGTCCAATTGGCAGGAGCGCGTTGATCTCGCCGCTGCGTTTAGATGGACAGCGCGCTTGAACATGCACGAAGGCGTCGCAAACCATTTTAGCCTCGCGATCAACGATGACGGCACCAAGTTCCTGATGAACCCCAATCAAATGCACTTCAGCCGGATCAAGGCCAGCGATTTGATCGTCGTTGATGCGAATGATCCCGAAACGCTGACCGGCCCGAATGCCCCTGATCAAACGGCATGGGGTCTACATGGCGGCATCCATCGTCACTGCCCCCACGCCCGCTGCGCGATGCACGTCCATTCCATTCACGCCACCGTTCTGGCCACCCTCAAAGACAGCCGTCTGCTGCCCATCGATCAGAACTGCGCGACCTTCTTCAATCGCTACGTGATTGATGACCACTATGGCGGCTTGGCCTTTGAAGAAGAAGGCGAACGCTGCGCGGGCCTCCTCACGGACCCCAAACAAAAAGTCATGATTATGGGCAACCACGGCATCATGATCATCGGCGCGACTGTCGCGGAAACATTCAATCGCCTTTACTATTTCGAACGTGCCGCTGAAACTTACATCCGCGCCCTGCAAACCAGTCAGCCCCTTCGCGTGCTGTCTGATGAAATCGCCGAGAAAACCGCGAAAGAACTCGAAGACTATCCCGAGCAAGACGAACGCCACCTTTCAGAACTCAAAGCGATCTTAGATGAAGAAGGGTCCAGCTATGCCAACTGATACCACGCCTCCCAAACGGCAGGAATGGAACCACCTTCCGGAAACGCCAATTGTGGTATCCCCGCTTTGGCAGTGGCCGCCCAAACCGCTGGCAGTTCTGCGTTGGTATTTCGACAGTTGGTTCTTCATCACCATCAATCTCATGATCGTGGCTATTTCATTCGCGTCGTTTTATTGGGCAAGTCCAACACTGGAAACCGCAAGCGCGCCCGGCGTCTGGATTGCAGGAATTTGGCTCCGAAACGCCGTAATAGTGTCTATTGTTGCGGGCTTGTTGCACCTTTGGTTTCACAAATACGCCGTCCAAGGCACTGGCCTGAAATATGACCCCCGCCCGTTCCCACGCATGGGCCGCATGTTCACGTTTGATAGCCAACTAAAGGACAATATCTTTTGGACCATCGCGTCTGGCGTCACCATCTGGTCCTTGCTTGAAACGCTCTTGTGGTGGTCGATGGCGAATGGTTACGCCTCTGTGATCACATTTCAAACCAACCCGATCTGGTTTGTCGCAATCTTCTTCCTTATTCCCGTTTGGGAGAGCTTTTATTTCTATTGGATGCACCGCTTTCTACATACCAACGTCATGTACCGCTTCCATGCGCTGCATCACCGCAACAATGACATCGGTCCTTGGTCGGGCCTATCAATGCATCCTGTCGAACACGCTTTTTACTTTGGGTCCGTCCTGATCCATTTCGCAATCGCCTCCCACCCGGTCCACATCATCTTTCATCTGGCGTTCTACGGTCTGCTGGCAATCACAACACACACCGGATTCGAAGGCGTTCTCTTTCGCAACAAAAAGCGCCTGCACTTAGGCAACTTCCACCATCAAATTCACCACCGCTATTTCGAGTGCAACTACGGAAACCTCGATGTGCCGTGGGACATTCTATTCGGCAGCTGGCACGATGGCACCGCCGATGGCAAAGAGAAACTATCCGAACGACTAAAGGCCCGGAGACGCACATGATCTTCGTCGAAAACCTCAAACGTTGGACCAGCACGCGCCGCTTAGGACGAGGAAACAGGCTCTAACCCCGCATATTTTCTCAATTCAAGGCATACCAGCATGACATCTTACGGCCTCACTGAAGAACACACGATGATCGCGGAAACCGTCCGCAGCTTCGTTGAAAACGAAATCTACCCCCATGAAGACCTCGTTGAACGCACCGGCGAAGTCCCGCAAGAAATCGCGGACGAGATCAAGCGAAAGACAATCGAACTCGGCTTTTACGCCTGCAACTTCCCTGAAAGCGCGGGCGGTGCGGGCCTCAACCACCTCGAATTCGCGCTTGTAGAACGCGAACTTGGCCGCGGATCTATGGCGCTAAATCACTTTTTCGGACGGCCCCAGAACATCCTCATGGCGTGTGAAGGCGAACAGATTGAACGCTACCGCGATCCGGCCATACGCGGCGAACGGATGGACGCCCTCGCCATGACAGAACCGGGGGCTGGATCGGATGTGCGCGGCATGAAATGTGCCGCGGTGCGCGATGGTGGTGATTGGGTGCTGAATGGCACCAAACACTTCATCTCCGGCGCCGACCACGCGGATTTTATCATCGTGTTCGTTGCGACAGGTGAAGAGCAAACCCCACGCGGCCCTAAGAAACGTATCACCACGTTCCTCGTGGATCGCGGCACGCCCGGTTTCACCATCCGCGATGGCTATAAGTCTGTTTCCCATCGGGGCTACAAAAACATGATTCTCGACTTTGATGACTGCCGCCTGCCCGATGCGCAGGTCTTGGGCGAAGTCGACGGCGGCTTCGCGGTGATGAACGAATGGCTTTATGCCACGCGCATTACGGTTGCGACGATGTCCGTCGGCCGCGCACGCCGCGTTTTTGACTACGCGCTCGATTATGCTGCAGAACGCGAGCAATTCGGCCAAAAGATCGGGAAATTCCAAGGTGTCAGTTTCCAACTTGCCGATATGATCACCGAAATCGACGCCGCCGACCTACTGACGCTCGCCGCAGCTGATCGCCTCGATAAAGGGCTTCCAGCAAATCGAGAAATCGCCAGCGCAAAACTCTATGCATCGGAAATGTTATCGCGCGTCACCGATGCCGCGATCCAAATTCACGGCGGCATGGGTTTGATGGACGATTACCCCTTGGAACGATTCTGGCGCGATGCCCGCGTTGAACGTATTTGGGACGGCACCTCAGAAATCCAACGCCACATCATAAGCCGTGAAATGCTGCGGGCGCTTGGCGCATGAATCGCGATTTATCGAGACTATTCCGGCCTAAAAGCATCGCTGTGGTGGGGGGTGGCGCGTGGTGCCGCGCTGTCATTGAGCAACTACAAAAGTCGAACTTCGACGGCGTTATCTGGCCCATTCATCCGAGCCGCGAAGAAATTTGCGGTCTCAAAGCCTACCCAACGGCTCTAGATCTTCCGACCCCACCCGACGCTGTTTTCATCGGCATCAATCGCGATGCAACGATTGGCGCTGTGGAAAGGTTGTCGCGAATGGGCGCCGGCGGTGCCGTCTGTTTCGCCAGCGGGTTCGGTGAAACCGAAGACGGGCAAGACGCAAACGTGCGTCTCCTCAAAGCAGCCGGTGACATGCCCATCCTTGGCCCCAACTGCTACGGTATGATCAATGCACTCGACGGTGTATCACTTTGGCCTGATCAACACGGATGCACCCCCGTTAATCGCGGTGTTGCGATTCTAACGCAAAGCTCAAACA
>JAHBAO020000071.1 GCA_018500065.2 Octadecabacter sp.
CGCACGGTCGCGGTCATGTACCAGCCCATGAAATCGGTCGCGTCTGCGATATTCGTCCGGCTAGAGCCACGTCCACCTTCTTGGTCAACATATTCAGCCCAAGTGCCGTTCAACGCTTGGCTATAACCTAGTGCGGAGGATTGACGCCCCGTTGGGATAACGCCCAAAGCATAGGTGTGCGGCGGGCGGTTGTCGGAAATGAATTTACTTTCCTGATAGATCATCGCCATCAAGACGTGGGTTTCGACACCCCAATTGCGTTCAGCCTGTTTAAAGGCGCGCACATAGTGCGGGCGTTCGGTCAAAATAGAACAGGCGTTGTCCAGATTGCGCGGCGCAGAACCGTCTCGGGCGCCGCAGCTTCCCAAGATCAACAGTAGTACACAGGCGCGAAAGAGTTTGCTCATATGCCTCATCGCTTCTTTATTGGTTTTGTTGGCGAGAGTTTAACGGATATCACGCCATCTGGGAACCGATTTCGCGCCGAATGCAGATCACAAATGCGCGGATGAGCGGGAAAGTGACTGCCAACACAGGCTTTAACACAACGACAGCGCCCGCAGTGGCGTCAGTTTTCGCCTTTAACCTGTATTACACAGTTTGTTTCCTAAGTTTTTACCGTGTTTGCATGGACTCAAGGGTGTGAGTTTGGCTAGTAACCCCTAAAGGGCTGATAAAACTATGTTGAAAACGCGCGCTAAATATTATTTGGGCCAAGTGGTTCGCCACCGGAAGCATCCCTTCCGTGGTGTGGTGTTTGACGTGGACGCAATGTTTACCAACACTGAAGAATGGTACGAAGCCATTCCAGAAGAGGCGCGCCCTGCCAAGGACCAGCCATTTTACCACCTGTTGGCGGAAAACGATCAGTCCTATTACGTAGCTTACGTGTCCGAGCAGAACTTGGTTGCGGATTATTCTGGTCAACCTGTGGACCACCCTGATTTGGATGATCTGTTTGGCCCGTTTGAGGACGGCCAATACCCACTGCATTTTCAGATGAACTAGGCGACTAGGGCTTCTTTGCCCAAACGAACAACATCCCGCCAAAGCTGAACATCATCGCATAGATCGCAGCGGCTAACGTCGCATCTGGGACGCCGTTTAAGGCGTCGTTTGCCGCAGAACCACACAGAATGCCCCCCGCAATCATGAACGCGAGGCCGCCTGTGCGGGCCAGTCGTTTCATCAGCGCATCAATATCCAAGTGCGCACCCGTCTTTGCGCGGGTCCGATGCGCCTTCAAGCAGGCCATCGTCATGCCCTTTGATCGCCTGCGCGCCGCCGATCGGGCTTTCTGCACGTTTGACGACATGGCCCATGTCCGCCAATTCTTGCGCGACTTTGATATCGTATCCGGTTTCCACAGTCAGCCCGCCGTGTTCGGCAAAGCAACGCGGTGCGTCAATGGCGGTTTGTGCATCCATGCCAAAGTCTTCCATGTTCGTCAGGAAACGCGCATGGCCGCAGGGCTGGTACGCCCCGCCCATAACGCCGAACGGCATTTCAATTTTTCCGCCGCGTTTGACCATGCCCGGGATGATGGTGTGCATCGGGCGTTTGCCGCCGCCAGCCTCGTTTGGGTGGCCTTCTTCAAGGGTGAAACCGGCTGCGCGGTTTTGGAACAGGATGCCAAACTTGTCAGACGCCATGCCGGACCCAAAGCTGTGAAAGATTGAATAGATCATCGACACACACATACGATTCTTGTCGACCACGGTGATATATACGGTGTCTTTGTGCACGGCTTCTGCGGTCGGTAAAGCGGTGCTAAGCGCTGTGTTAGGGTCGATAAGGGCGGCCAGTTTTTTCGCAGTGTCTACGCTGAGCATATGATCGAGCCGCGCGGTGTGATCGAGGTCCGCGATAACGCGGTTGCGGGTGTCATAGGCAAGCTTGGAGGCTTCGGCTTCAAGATGGGCGCGTTTGGTGCCCAGCGGGTCAAGGCCCGCGATGTCGAAGTGTTTGAGGATGTTGAGCATCAGAATGGCAGTCGCGCCTTGGCCGTTGGGCGGATGCTCAACAAGTTCGATGTCTTTGTAGGTGCCGCTGACGGGGGTGGTGTAATCGGCGCGGACATTGGCGAAGTCATCAAGGGTGTGGGTGCCGCCAGCTGCGTTGAGGGACGCAACCATGTCTTCAGCAACTTCACCTTCATAAAACCCTGCGCGTCCATCCATTGAAACGCGGCGCAAGACCTCTGCCTGTTGTGGTGCACGGAAAATTTGACCGGTGGTGAGGGGTTTGTCCTGCAGGGTATAATGCGTGCGGCCGGCGCCATGCAGCGTATCGCCCGATTGCGCGTAGTCAAACGCGACCTTCGGCGCGACTGGGACACCCGCCTCAGCGTAGTGGATCGCGGGGGCGAGGAGAGCCTTGAGGCCGAGTTTCCCGTGGTCCTTGGCGAGGCGTATAAACCCGTCCATCGCACCGGGGAGGCTGATGGCATGCACGGAATCGAGCGGCAAAACGTTCATGCCTTGCGCGCGCAACGCCGCCGCCTCTAGCCCCGCTGGCGCGCGACCAGAGGCGTTGAGTGCGAGAACGTCGTCTGATCCCGCCTCATTGAATAGGCAGAATGCATCGCCGCCTATTCCCGTAGATTGTGGTTCACAAATGCCAAGCAGAACTGCACCGGCAATCGCCGCGTCCATCGCATTGCCGCCGGCTTCGAGGATTTGAAGTGCAACTTTTGCGGCCAACGGGTGTGACGTGGCACAGATGCCGTTTTGGGCAAAGACGGCCGATCGGCCGGGTTGTTGGAAATCGCGCATGATGTCTCCTTCGATTTGAAGGGACCGTAACAGCATGTCTGGCAGGGGGAAGGCTTTGTGGCACGAAAATTGAGCCGCATAGTCCTCGACGTCCCGCACTGGGTGGGGGCTGTTACACGCGACGCCGAGGTGAGCCTATGCAGCTACAAGAAACTGTATGCTTTCAAATTCGGGTGGTGATTGGGAAACTTTGAGGCGCTTTTGTGGTTTTTCATGCTTAACGCTTCGGTATAGATACTCGGACAATTGCAGGGAGCTGCCCAGCTTCTTTTGTTCTTAAATACCTACTTTGGACGGTTCAAAGCGGAGGCCATGATGCCGGATTACACAACACTCGCAAAAACGATTCGTAGCCTTACGGAAGCTGAAACTGATGTCGTCTCACTTATGGCGACGATCGCCTGTGAGGTGCATCATTTCGATCAACGGTTCGATTGGACAGGGTTTTACCGCGTAACAGGGCCGGAAATGCTGAAGATTGGGCCGTATCAGGGTGGGCACGGGTGTTTGCAGATACCGTTTTCGCGCGGAGTGTGTGGCGCCGCTGCGCGCACAGGTGATGTGCAATTGGTCGCTGATGTCGATGTGTTTGAAGGGCACATCGCCTGCGCCAGTTCCACCCAGTCTGAATTGGTAATTCCGGTGTTTAACGGATCGGGTATTTTGCTGGGTGTCTTTGACATCGATAGTAACCAGCCAGACGCGTTTGATCAGGTGGATGCAGATGCATTGGTTGCGATCTTGGCAGAGGTTTTTCAACGCTGCGATGCAGCGTGAAAAAATTCTTTGAATTTTCACGAAGTCGTGTCACGACTCTCTCGACCTGGGAGATTTGCGACAGTGATTCACGACCTACCGCCAGAAAGCCGCACACTTGGTGCTGATATTCGCGCCCTGCGAAAGGCGCGGGGGCTAACGCTGACGGAGCTTGGGTTAATTTTGGATCGCTCGGTTGGCTGGCTGAGCCAAGTTGAACGTGGCCTTTCTGAGCCTTCAATTACGGATTTGCGTGGCATGGCGAAGGCGCTTGATGTGTCGGTCTCTAGCCTGTTTCGCTCAGATGCGCCGGAACATGAACAAGGGCTGATTGTACGTGCGAATGCACGTCGCCCAATTGGGTCACGTTCTGCGGGGTTGGTTGAGGAACTGCTGTCACCGGACCTGACTGATGATTTCGAGGTGCTTCACTCCACGTTTGAGGCGGGCGGTGAAATTACCGAAACGGTGACGCGGCCAACGCAAGAGGTTGGGTACATTGTGTCTGGAAAGCTAGACCTTTGGATCGATGGGAAAACCTACACGCTTAACGCGGGCGATAGTTTTCGCGTTCGCGGCGAACCGTTTCGCTGGATGAACCCCCATGCCCAGCCCTGCATTGCGATCTGGGTTATCGCGCCGCCGGTGTATTAAGATGAGCTTTGAAGCATGGGGCATATTTGCTTTGTTCTGGGTGGTGTTTGTCACCACGCCGGGGCCGAATGCGGTGAATTGTATTTCGAACGGCATGTCGCGCGGTTTTGTGCGTTCATTGCCTGGGGTTGCGGCGATCCTGACACAGGCGTCGTTGTTCCTAGCGCTTTCAGCGCTGGGGGTGACGGCGCTGCTCACGGCATCAGAAACTGC
>JAHBAO020000070.1 GCA_018500065.2 Octadecabacter sp.
CGGCACATGGGCGTAGCCATAAATCGCGAGGCGATCCGGCTCCATTGAAATAACGTGGTCCAGCGTTTGTTTAAAGCTTTCTGCGGTCTGGTGGGGGAGCCCATAAAGCAGGTCGAGGTTGAAGGCCGCAACGCCACGCGCGCGCAGGAAGTCAATGACATGGCGGGTCTGTTCAAGCGATTGGGCGCGTCCGATTGCGTCTTGAACGACGGGCGCGAAGTCTTGAACCCCAAGGCTGACACGGTTGAGGCCGAAGTTAACGAGAGTCTCAAGGAGTTGATCAGACGCTTCTGTCGGGTCGACCTCGACGGAAAACTCAAAATCGTTGTCTTTCGGGAATGCGTCGAAAACCTCGGTCAATAACACCGACATCGTCTTAACCGAAAGAATTGTCGGTGTACCGCCACCTAGGTGGAGCCGCGCCATGCGCACGCCTTCGGGCAGGGCGGAGCGAACCGCGCGAATTTCAGCGCGCAGGATTTCAACGTATGCATCCACAGGACGCAGCGTTTTCGTGCCTTGGGTGCGACAGGCGCAAAACCAGCACAAACGTTTGCAAAACGGAATATGAACATAGACCGAAATGCCATCTTCGCCAGAAACAGTGCTTAACCAGTCCGCTTGATTGCCGTGGCCAACACCGTTCTCAAAGTGGTTTGCCGGTGGGTAGCTGGTGTAGCGGGGCACCTTTGCGTCAAAAAGTCCAAAGGTGCGAAGTTGATCAATGTTTTTCATGGATATACTAAAGAATGTGAAAAGGTGAATTTGCCTTGATACAGATCAAAGAATCATGAACCTGAGCAAAAAAGTGAACGCCCCGATGATCGCACCGATCAAATGCAGCCAGTGCCCGATCCGGCATCGTGCTGTTTGTGCGCGCTGTGATGATGACGAATTGACCTTGCTGGAAAGCATTAAGACGTATCGCACCTACGCCGCCGGAGATGTCATTTTGTGGCGTGGTGAACCGTTAGAATTCGTGGCGTCTGTCGTTCAAGGCGTCGCAACTTTGTCCAAGACGATGGAAGACGGGCGCACGCAAATGGTCGGCCTTTTGCTACCTTCGGACTTCATCGGACGCCCGGGCCGCGAGAATATCGAGTTTGATGTGACCGCGACTGTTGATGTCACGTTGTGCTGCTTTGATCGCCCGAAGTTTGAAAAATTGGTCAACGAAACGCCCCACATTGCACAGCGTCTGATGGAATTAGCCTTGGATGAACTGGACGCCGCACGAGACTGGATGCTGCTGCTGGGGCGAAAAACGGCACGCGAAAAAATCGCGACTTTTATCGAAATGTTGGCGCGTAGATCGTCACATGGGCAGGACGGAAACAAGGACATCATCGACCTTCACATGACCCGCGATCAGATCGCAAACTATCTTGGGCTGACGCTAGAAACGGTAAGCCGTCAGTTTAGCGCCCTCAAGAAAGACGGCGTTATCGACTTTTCTGACCGCAAGCATTTCACTGTCGAAGACATTGCAGCGCTTCAAGAAGAAACGGGCGACGATGCAGATGGCGGCGTCGTATATTGATTCATCATGCAGATTTCACGTTTGCTTGATTTAGATCAAAGAGCACTTATCTAAGCGCGTCCTAAAAGAACCTAACCACCGGGGGCATTTTGCCTCCAATACGCTGTTAGGGATTCTCTATGAACTATTTCAAGCTCATTATTCTCGGTCTTGTCACGCTCTTTGCCGCAATCGCGACGAACTGGGCCCATGACTTGGCTTATCAGGTTCATGCGCTGCTTATTATGCTTGTGGCAGCCGGTATGTTTATCTGGGTGCTTCGTCGCACTGATGAACCACCAAAAGTTGAGGGTCCCTCGGAGGTCTATTTTGACGGGGTCATCCGCGCAGGGGTGATTGCCACCGCGTTTTGGGGTATTGCCGGCTTCTTGGTTGGCACGTTCATTGCCTTCCAACTTGCGTTTCCCGAGCTTAACTTCGAATTCTTACAAGGTTTCGGCAACTTTGGCCGCCTTCGCCCGCTGCACACAAGTGCGGTGATTTTTGCGTTTGGTGGGAATGCCTTGATCGCGACGTCGCTTTACGTCGTTCAACGCACCAGCGCGGTTCGTCTTTGGGGCGGCAACACAGCATGGTTCGTTTTCTGGGGCTACCAGTTGTTCATCGTTCTGGCGGCGACCGGCTACCTGATGGGGTCCACGCAATCTAAAGAATACGCAGAACCAGAATGGTACGTTGATATCTGGCTGACGATCGTTTGGCTGGCGTATCTAGCAGTTTACCTTGGTACAATCGTCAAGCGCCGCGAGAAGCACATTTATGTGGCGAACTGGTTCTTCCTCAGCTTCATTATCACCGTTGCGATGCTGCACTTGGTCAACAACTTGTCAATTCCAGTATCCATCTGGGGCAGCAAATCTGTGCAGGTCTTCTCTGGCGTGCAAGATGCGATGACCCAGTGGTGGTACGGCCACAACGCCGTTGGCTTCTTCCTGACAGCGGGCTTCTTGGGCATGATGTACTACTTTGTGCCAAAGCAGGCCGGACGTCCGGTTTATTCCTACAAGCTTTCCATCATTCACTTCTGGGCGCTGATCTTCCTTTATATCTGGGCGGGTCCGCACCACCTGCACTACACCGCGTTGCCTGACTGGGCATCGACCCTCGGTATGGTGTTCTCCATCGTTCTTTGGATGCCGAGTTGGGGTGGTATGATCAACGGTCTGATGACGCTGCAAGGCGCATGGGACAAGTTGCGCACCGACCC
>JAHBAO020000173.1 GCA_018500065.2 Octadecabacter sp.
GCTGAATCCTGTGGTCCACGAGATGTTGGACAAAGGGAGGCCTACAGATCAGGGACGTCGGGTTGCTAGACAGTGCATGGGGCGTGATCCTACCGCAAACGGCTTTCGGGCTGGGGTTTTCGATCTTGTTGTTCAAGACCTTCTTTGACCAACTTCCCCGTGAATTGTTCGAAGCCTCAAGAATTGATGGGATTTCTTATGTCGGGTTTTTCTTCCGGTTCACGCTGCCGCTTTCGACACCAATCTTGGGGACGGTGGCGGTATTCGTTTTTGTGACCAGTTGGAACAACTACCTTCTACCGCTGGTGGTGCTGAATTCGTCCGATCAGTTTCCCTGGACTTTGGGAATGATGCAGTTTCGCGGTGAATACATCGTTGAATGGAACCGGATTTTGGCTTTTGTCACATTGACGTTGTTACCGGCGCTCATTTTCTTTGTGGGCACACAAAAATACATTGTGGCGGGTTTGAACGCGGGGGCCGTCAAAGGGTAGCACGACGGGTTTGGGGGGTACTGAACGTGGCATCGTACCTTGCACGGGTGACCGGAGCGGGTGAATGCCAATTGACTTGCACAGACGCACGGGTGTTGATCTGCTCCAGATGACCAAGCCGGAGCACTTAAATGTCAAAACCAATTCCCGTGGCGCAGGCCTATCACGACAGCCCGAAATGGTCTTTGGGGCTTTTGTCGACAGCGATCATTATCGCGGCGCTGGTGGTTGGGCGGGCGTTTCTGATCCCTCTCGCGATTGCGGGGCTGATATTTGTGTTTTCACTGGTGCTCGATGACACGTGTCGACGGATCCGCATCGGCGGCTGGACCCCCAACAAATGGATGTCTCGTTTGATGACCTTATGCGTGATCTTGGTCAGTTTGGGCGGCCTCGTTTTTTTGTGGTATGCATCCTTTGGCGAACTGGCACGCCTTGGACCGGAATACGGAACACGTTTGGCGATCAAACTGGACCAGATGTCACAATGGATTCCGTCGGTCATCACCGACAATATTCTAAGCGAAGTGGCGTCGATGGATATTCAACCCTGGGTCACAGCCTTGGTTGGACAGGTGACAGGGTCGCTCGCAATCGCAAGTCTTGTCGGGTTTTACGTGGTGTTTTTGTTTATTGAACGCGATGATTGGGAACAAAAGCTCCCCAAGATTGCCAAGACGCCGGACGACATCGCGCGCGCGAAAACAATACTCGCTGAAATTTCTAGGAGCGTTAAGAAGTACGTTTGGATCAACACCGTCACGAGTGTTCTAAGCGCGTTGATCGCCTATGCGATCTTCCGGCTGGTCGGGTTGGATTTCGCGATCTTGCTGGCCTTGGTTGTCTTCGTAGCCGGCTACATCCCAACAATCGGCAGCCTGATTGGTATCGCGCTCCCGGCGATCGTTGCGTTCTTGCAATTTGACAGCTTTGGCCCGTTTTTCGTGGTGCTGTTTGGTTTTGGGATCGCGGATCAATTGGTAGCGAACGTCCTTCAACCTGCGTTGCAGGGGCGGTCTTTGAACATCAGTACTTTTGTCGTCGTTGCGGCGCTGGCGTTTTGGGGCATGATCTGGGGCGGCATCGGGATGTTTCTGGCCATTCCTTTGACGGTGATGATCATGATTGTTTGCGCGCAATTCCGAGCGACACGTTGGATTTCTGTTCTCTTATCGCAAGATGGGCAAGTCGGAACCGAAAAGGATCCCGGCTCCGGCGTCTAAGTTTCGTTCGGGATAGACCTGAGGACCGCCTCGACAAGCGCATGTGGAACTTCGACCTTATGGGTTTCTTTTTGGGATTGCGTCACCGCTATCACCTTTTTGTAGTCGTTTAAGAATGCTTTACACTCCGGACAAAACCGAAGGTGGGTCTCAAATCGAAAACGAAGCGGCTTTGGCAAATGCCCGTCAAGATAGTCGACAACGAAACTATCAAATGTCTTACAGTCGATCATCAAGGGCGCCTTGAACATCAAAGCTTGCATCCTCTGGCGTGGGGTAAGTTTACGATCGGTCATGTCATCAATCCTGCTGCGAATGGCGCTAGCCGTTTTTTCAATGCGCAACGTGCCCTATGTAGACGAACTTTGGTGTTTGTTTCGCTTAGTTCAAGTCTAGAACTGATTTCACCAATGCTCAGGCCTTCAATATCACGCAAAATAATGATCACGCGATATGATTGTGGAAGTTCGTCAATGTGAGTGCGCACGATGTTACGCGTTTGCGTGCTTTGCAGGTGTTCTTCAGGGGTCAGGGGGGACGGCCGCGTGTCTTCGATCCGCAGGCCGTATTGATCAAAGGTCGGCGCCGCGTGATCCACGATCAGTTCTTTTCTGGTCTTTACCTTCCGAAGAAGCATCAACGCCTCATTGACAAGGATCCGGTGCATCCATGTTTTCAGGCTGGAGCGCCCCTCAAAGGTCTCATGTTTGCCAAAGATTTTTGTGAACGCATTTTGGACAGCGTCTTCGGCCATCGATTCGTCTTTGAGCACACGTTGCGCCACTGAAAACATCCAACCGATATGCTCGTGAACGAGGCTTTCGTTCACAGTGACAGATTTTGTACAGGTGTCGGGCATTTAATAGGCTTTGACTTTGGTGCTTAACATTAAAAAGACTCCTGCTGTGGTGTAACCTAAGTGAACGACACTGCATCCAAGTACAACCTCGTCATCCGGGCTAGGTTAAAATGAAGGGCAATACATGACGATCGGATTTCTCATTATCGGTGTTGGAATTGTTGCCTATAGTCTTGTGGGTAAGCGCCTTTCGTCCAGTTTTTTGACGGCGCCGATCGTGTTTTTGGGCATCGGGTTTGGTCTTGCGCAGACTGGCTTGATTTCGCCGCACGATTCAGAAACATTTCTGCATCCCGTCGCAGAAGTCACACTTGCAATTCTATTGTTTCTGGATGCCGCGCAGACGGATCTGAACGCGCTTCGGCGTCGTCATATCTGGCCGCTTCGCATGTTGCTCGTAGGTTTGCCGTTGATGGTAGTTGCCGGCACTGTTGTTGCGATGATGACCTTTCCGTCACAGCCGGTGGTGTTGTTGGCCCTGCTGGCGGCGATCCTTGCACCAACGGATGCGGCGTTGGGGCAAGCCGTGGTGGTGAACAAATCCGTTCCCGAGCGTGCGCGTCGCGCGTTGACTGTGGAAAGCGGGTTGAACGACGGGTTGGCCTTGCCGCTTGTACTGTTTCTTGCGGCTATGACCATACAAGCGACAGATCAAACCGGTGCTGAATGGCTCGTCTTTGGGGTGAAACAGGTTGTCTTGGGGCCAATTGTGGGCTGCGCAGTTGGTTTGTTTGGCGGCTGGGCAATTATGAAAGCCAAAGCTGGCGACGTCACGTCAGAGGTGTTTGAAGGTGTCTATGCGCTTGGCCTCGTGGCCGTGACATTTGTGGCGGCGGGCCTCGTTGGTGGAAACGGCTTTATCGCAGCATTCGTGGCCGGACTGGCCTTTGGCGCGGTGGTCAAGGGGCGCTGCAATTTCATCTATGAGTTCACCGAAGGCGAAGGACAGCTTTTGACGTGGCTTGCATTTCTATTGGTTGGCGCCGCTTTAGTGCCCGAAGCCGTGGCACATCTAAGCTTTCCCATGCTGGCCTATATCCTGCTGAGCCTGATGGTTCTGCGGCCTTTGGCGATCTGGCTGTCCTTGTTGGGCACAGACGCATCCGGTGTGTCGCGGGGGTTTTTTGGCTGGTTCGGGCCACGCGGGCTTGCAACAGCGTTGTTCGCGCTGATCGCGATTGAGCACTTACCACACGCGCAATCCGATTTCATCCTGTTTACGGCGATCAATGCGGTTTGGATCAGTGCGATTTTGCATGGTGTTACGGCCGGACCCTTATCAAACTTATACGCACGACGGATCGCAGCGAAAGGCCCCTGTGCGGAAACAGTGTTGACGCCAAATGACCCCACACACACAAAACAGAACAGAAGGAATACCCAGTTATGACGCCCACAACCGTCGCCGCATTCGCCGCACTTAAGGACCGCAAGCCGGAATACGCTCTCGTCGGAGAGGTCGATCTTGTCGTCGTACGCATGGATGAAGAAGTGTCGGTTTTTTATGGGCGCTGCCTGCACCGTGGGGCACTGATGTCTGACGGGTTTGTGCGCGGGAACGATCTGATTTGCGGCGTCCACAATTGGGACTACCGGTTGGATTCCGGTGTGTCCGCCTACAACAACGCCGAAGTTTTGCCAAAGTTCAAGGCATGGGTGGATGGTGACGACGTTCTGGTGGACGCGGATGAAATCAATGCATGGGGCAAGGCCAATCCGCAGCCCTATAACCGGGACGCCTATCTGGGACTTTATGCCGACCCGAGTCATGGTGCTGACGAAGAACCCTATAACGGTTTGATCCAGCAATACGCCAAGGCAGGTCTGACCAAGACCGGCCATCACGGCAAAGTGGATTCCATGGGCGTGCCGCGCGATCAACTGCCCGACTGGGACGATATTCAAGTGCTAACCGCCCAGCTTGCCACGCCACCGTTGCTGGATGACGATCCAGTCGGCACCGACGTTATTATCGGACCAAACGCGAAAAAGCCGCTTCGCCTGAAAATTCCATTGTTTGTATCCGACATGAGCTTTGGCGCGTTGTCTGAACCTGCCAAGGTCGCGTTGGCGACGGGGGCGGAAATGGCAGGCACCGGTATTTGTTCGGGCGAAGGCGGGATGCTGCCCGAAGAACAGGCTGCAAACAGCCGCTACTTTTACGAACTCGCGTCAGGGCGGTTCGGGTTTTCGTGGGACAAACTGGACCGCGTTCAGGCGTTTCATTTTAAAGGCGGGCAGGGGGCGAAAACCGGGACGGGGGGCCATTTGCCTGGCAACAAAGTACAAGGCAAGATCGCTGAGGTTCGCGGGCTAGAACCGGGCACCAGCGCTATTTCCCCACCCCGTTTCCCTGAATGGACCGAGGTTGCGCAAATTCGTGAATTTGCGGACGAGGTGCGCGCGCGCACGGGGGGTATTCCGATTGGCTACAAACTCTCGGCGCAGCATATCGAAAAAGACATTGATGCCGCTTTGGCCGTCGGTGTGGACTACATAATTCTGGACGGTCGCGGCGGTGGTACGGGGGCTGCCCCGATTATTTTCCGCGATAACATCTCGGTGCCGACGATCCCGGCCTTGGCGCGCGCGCGTGCGCATCTGGACAAACTGGGGCGCGGAGACGTTTCACTGGTGATCACCGGCGGCCTGCGCAAACCGGCTGACTTTATCAAAGCGATGGCGTTGGGTGCGGATGCGATTGCGCTGTCTAATTCGGCCATGCAGGCGATCGGATGTCTCGCGATGCGGGCCTGTCACACCAACAATTGCCCAGTGGGTATCGCCACACAAAAACCAGGCCTCGTGCGCCGGCTTCAGGTTGAAAAATCAGCACAGCAATTGGCGAACTTTTTTGACGCCAGTGTTGAGCTGATGCAGGTTATGGCGCGGGCCTGCGGCCACGATCATCTGTCAAAGTTCGAACAGAATGATCTGACGACGTGGAAAAAAGATATGGCCGATATCTCGGGCGTGGCCTTTGGTGGAATGAAGTAAGGAAATGACGATGACTGACACAAAACTAGACTGGATATCAGTCGGCCACATCGAGGATCTTCCTGAAGGCCGGGTTAAGACCGTGACGGCGCGTACCACGTCGATCTGCCTGTCGCATTTTGACGGGCAATGGGCCGCGATGAACAATCATTGCCCCCACCAACGCGGACCTTTGGGCGAAGGCACAATCGAAAAAGGGGTGGATGGCAAATGTTGGATTCGCTGTCCGTGGCATGGCTGGGATTTCGACCCTATCACAGGTGCCCCTCCCGGTGGCCACGAGGACAGCGGACAGACTGTCTACCCAGTCGAGGTCCGCGACGGCGAGATTTTCGTCGGGCTAGAGCCTGAAAAGCCCCATATGCGCACCGTCACCGACACAATGCTGGAAACGCTGACCAACTGGGGCGTCAAAAGCATTTTTGGCATGGTCGGGCATTCAAACCTTGGGTTGTCGGATGCGATCCGGCTGGCCGTGGGGGACAAAAAGCTGAGATATTATGGCATCCGTCATGAAGGTGCCGGCGCCTTTGCCGCGTCTGCCTACGGAAAGCTGTCGGGTATGCCTGCGGGCTGTCTGACCATTGCCGGACCAGGTGCGACGAACCTGATGACGGGCATGTGGGACGCCAAGGTCGACCGCGCGCCGGTTCTTGCGTTGACGGGACAAGTGCAAACGCAGGTCATGGGGCCGGGCGCGTTTCAGGACATTGATTTGCGGTCGGCGTTTCAGGCGGTCGCGAAATTTTCGCAGCCGGTGCTGGACAGTTCTGACCATGCAGAGCTGGCTGCGCTGGCCTGCAAAACGGCGATCATTGACCAAGACGTTGCGCATCTGATTTTCCCTGATGATGTGCAGACAAAGCCATCCGACCAAGCTGCGGGGCAGCCTGACGGACGGGTGGCCCCGGCGCAAATATCGGCCCCCGCCGAAAGCCTCCAGGCGGCGATTGCCATGTTGAACGACGCCAAGCGACCGATGATTGTCGTAGGTCACGGTGCAATGGATGCGCGTGATCAAATCATGGAGCTGGCAGAACATATCGGTGCGACAGTCGCCACAACCTTCAAGGCCAAGGGTCTTGTCCCCGATGACCATACCCACGCGGCAGGTGTCATGGGACGGTCCGGCACGCCGATTGCCAGTTGGTTCATGAACGAAGCGGATGCCCTGTTGGTGCTGGGGGCAAGTTTTTCCAACCACACGGGCATCACCCGCAAGGAAAATACGATTCAGGTCGATCGGGACCGCATGCAGTTGGGAAAATTCCACGCTGTCAAAGTGCCTGTTTGGTCTGACATTGCCACGTTCCTTGACGCGGTCCGCCCGCAATTGACGCCGGTGGCCAAAGGCAACACGCAAATAAAGGAACTTAGCGAACGTTGGTCGGCTTGGCGGGCTGAAAAACAAAGCCGTCTTGCTGAAGAGCACGGCCAGGGCGTGCATTCCTATGCGATATTTGACACGCTGGGTCGCCTGGTCCCCGATGACACGATCTTTGCGGTGGACGTCGGCAATAACACTTATTCGTTTGGCCGTTATCTGGAAACCAAAGGCAACCAGCGTGTATTGATGTCTGGGTATTTGGGGTCAATCGGGTTCGGGTTTCCGGCGGGCATGGGGGCCTGGGCCGCCACGCAAGATTTTGAACATCTGCGCGGACGCAGGGTTGTTTCCATTTCCGGTGATGGCGGCTTTGGCCAATACCCGATGGATTTTACCACGGCGGTGAAATACGGAATGAACATCACGCATATCTTGCTGCACAACGGCCAGCTTGGCAAAATCTCGAAGGAACAACGCAGCGGGGAATGGCCCGTCTGGGAAACCGACTTGGTGAACCCGTCTTTTGCTGCATTTGCGCGGCTGTGTGGCGGGCATGGCGTTAAGGTCACACAGGCAAGCGAACTTGAAGCGGCCATCGCCGAAGCCTTAGCAACTGACGGCCCGTCCTTGGTTGAAATCATGACCGATGCAGAACTTGTTTAGCGCTAGGTTGCACACATGATTGCCGCTCTCACTCTGCTAAGTCTGCTGATCGTCTCTCTTACGGTGGTGCGCATTGGCGGGACAGCGTTGCGGCTGACGGGCATGTCGCGGGATGCAGCGCGGTTTCAGGCCATTTCGGCGTTAACGGGGACGGGGTTTACGACAACCGAAGCTGAAATCACGATGCACCATCCTATTCGGCGGCGCATATTGATCCTGTTGATGTTTACCGGACATTTGGGGGTCGTTTCGTTGGCATCGACGGTGATCCTTGGGGTGGGGACAGCGGATCAGGGGACGCTTCAGGAAACATTGGTGCTGATGGCCGGCGCGGTCGTGGTTGCCTGCATCCTTGCCTCCAGTCGTGGTCTGGATAGGGCCATGTGCGCGATTATCGCGTTTTTCTTTCACCAGTTCGGCGTGCTGGACAAGACGGCGCATCACGTTTTGCTTGAAATGCCAAATGGCGACCAGCTGTGTGAACATACTATTGTCAGCCTGAAGGGTGTGGATTTGGATGCGTTGAAAATACGATGCCAGCCTATGACAATAGTCTCTGTGAATGGCCATCCTCCTGAACAGCAAGTAGCGCAAGACGGATCACACAGCGTCATTTTGTGCTTTGCCAAAACGCGCGAACAAGAAAATTTCGCAAAAATGTTAATGCAGGTGTAACCAATCTCTCTCGGTTTGCATCAAAAGGGCATCGAAATACGGGAAGGTCAGAAAACCGACCCCTCATCTCTGGAGAAACGAAATGTCCGATGTCCCCCCAATGCTTAAAATGATCATGCTGGTCGCTGTGGTTCTTGTCCTGTTTGGACTGTCCCTTGAATTGCGCGCTTGGTCTGTCGAAACTGCTTTTCATGCGATGCAGACTGAATATATCGTACAATTCACGAAGGCGCAGCGCGATACCGCAGAAGCCGGATCTGAATTGGCAAAAATACAAGCGCAACTGCGCAACACACCTTCCCAGTTGATGCTCTTGAAACTCGGCGGGATTGCTTCGATCCTTGCTGGAATTTCATTGATCCTGCTTGGTGTTTTACGCGCATTGACGATGGTGCCAACACGGCTTGGCGCGATCATCAAATCTTAACTTTCACTTAGCGGAGCAGGCCCTCAACTGCTCCGCGCCTATAAAAGAGACTCCAAATGGATAGTATTTTTGCACATCTTTCGAACCCATTGCCCCTGCTGATTGCGGGCGTTGTCGGCACCGTCATTCTTTATATCTTCATGGAAGTTATGGCGCCGAAAATGTTAGGGGCGCCGATGCGGCCCGGCGACATGATTTGCGATATTTTAGGCTGTTCCGGCACAGTGGGCCACGCACTGCATTATCTTTTGGGATTGGTTCTTTTCCCGCTCGGTTATGTGATTGTGGCGGGAATTCTTGGGCTTACCCCGTCGTTGGGACTGGGTGTTGCATGGGGGGTTGTCCTATTTCTGGGCGCGGTGATGGTCGTGGCCCCACTGTCGGGGCGTAGCATGTTTTTTGGCGCAATGAAGCCAACGGTAGCAGCCTTGATGGCACACCTGTTCTACGGGGGCGCCTTAGGTGTCTTGATCTAGATTAAGAGCCTCATTAACCAAGAAGACTTTCAAACGCGGCGTCCCCAAAAGGGGCGCCGCGTTTTCCTTTTTTCAACAGCGGTATGGTCGCTTGACGAGCCCTGCGCAGTGCTTTCTGAGAGTCTGTAGATATGTACGGACTCTCGGGACACATCCTGTAAATTCCCTGCTTTAGGGATGGAGGAAGTTTCCATGACGAACGAAGAACGTGACATTCAACGTAAACTTAGTGTGCTTTAGCATGCCGAGAAGATCGGCAATGTACGCAAAGCCTGCCGCTATTTTGGGACAGGGAAATCCAGCTTCTATCGCTTACGCACTGCACTAATGATACTCTATCCCAACTAAAGTATTGATGATATTCGCTGCTGACGTGCAATAGTCTCTAAAGAAGAATTTAGCCTATCCAGAGGGGAAGCTGATAGAATGGAGCAGACGCCCAATGTCTCACTGAATGGTGACGCACCTGTAAGAGTTTTGGTTGTAGATGATCACTCGTTGGTTTCAGAGACGCTGCGGTATGCTCTGGCTGTCGAAGACGGTTTCAGCGTCGATCTTGCAAGTACATCCAAAGAAGCGCTTGAGAAAATTGCTGACAACACGCCCTATAATGCCATCTTGTTAGACTATGACTTGCCGGGCTGTAGTGGCCTGTCGTTACTTCAAAAACTGATTGAAGTTAACCAGGGCGGCGTGGCCTTATTCACGGGTGTGGCCGGCTATCCAATTATTCAACAGGCGCTTGAAATGGGGGCTTCCGGCTATGTCCCCAAGACGACCAGTCTTAGCAATCTAAAAAGCATTGTTCGCATAATTGCTTCCGGGGAAACGTATATTCCCTTTGAGTTCGTTCAAAAAGTGAACAGTTTTGGCAAGGATCCTTTCGACCTAAAACCTCGGGAGTTGCTGATCCTTAGTCTATTGGGAGAAGGCCTGCAGAACAAAGAAATAGGTGCTTCCCTCAAACTTGGGGAGACGATCATCAAGATGTGTGTCCGTTCTATTTGTGTGAAGCTTTCCGTGCGCAATCGAACTCAAGCTGTGATTGCTGCGCGTAAAAATGGGTTAATATGATTTCTAAATTTAAAGAACTTTTAGTTGCGCGTTTTGGTAAAGACCTCTGTAATCATATTGTACACGCTATTTATACGGCGGGTGGTATTGACGAGTTCGATTGCGAAAGTGACGGTTTTGCTCTGATCAGTTCCACGGGGAAGTTCCTCATTGCGAATGCCCCGTTGTACGAAATACTTGGGATCGAGAACACCGGACAGTTGGATAACCAGTGTTGGCAAAAATACTGTCGATCCTCGCAAGTGCAGTTTTTTCTGAAAAATAGTGCGCCGGATTTCGCGGCCTCTGGTGTTTGGTGGGGGCGTGTGAAGGCACAGCATTCATCTGGACACGAAATAGCGTTAAACCTATCGCTTGTGCGTCTTGAAACCGGTCAGACAGTCTGCCTTGTGCGAACCGAGGAAGCCCAAGCAGCACGGACAATGCGCGAAGGCCAATACCCAGATATGTGGGCCGCTTACGGCGCTGCCACGAAACAGCAGTTGGCGCGTTCGATTGGGCATGATTTTGCAAATCTGATCGCCGTCATGTCAGGATCAATAGAGGAGGCAGCTTCGAGCACCCACATCCAAGATGTGTCAGGTGTGAGATTCGATCTTTTGGAACTTGCACTGGTTGAGGCGCGCCGCATGGTTGCGGATTTACAGAACTTCCCGCGTTCAAACGAAAGGCCGCGATGTCGTGATGTGATGTCGTTTGGCCCAATGCTCAAAAGGGCATTGTTTGACAGAACGGGCGCAGAGTGCGACTTCACCCTTGAACAACCTGAAATTCCGCAGTTCGTGTGGAGCACTTCAAGCGATTTTCTTATTGCTCTCACGACGATCCTAGAGCTCATTTTTCGCGCGCATCCCGAGGCAAAAGTCTTGGCGCGTGCAGATACACTCACGAAAGGTTTCGACCCAGTTGACGGGTTTTTGAGTAAGAACGTGTCTTACACGGAAATCGCGATTCAATTTGCCCTGCCCACACACGCGAACGACCTGCGGACAATCTTTTCCGATGGCGGGCATTCATGGGCGTTAAGCGGAATGGATAGCGTAATTTTCGCGGGACTACTGCGAGACAATCAGGCGGCGCAGTCATTCAGGGATCTGGGTGAGCTGGGCCAGGAGGTCACGCTCGTTTGGCCGAACAAACCTGCACTTTCTTGGACGGATGTAGAACAGGTTTGTCTAGAGCCTAGCTGCAATTTGGAAGATTGCTGCATTCTTGTTGTGGACGATTCACCGTTGATGTCAGATTTACTGTCAAAAATACTTGATGATACCGGAGCGTCCACGCTCGCCGTCAGTAAACCGGAAGAAGCGTTAAGGCTCGTTGAGCAATCGCCGCATATTTGGTCTGCTGTCATTACTGACCTGGACATGCCAAATTTAAATGGGCTCGAGTTAACCAAGAAAATGCGTGCAATTTCGCAGTCACTGCCGGTTATCCTAGTCTCGGGGCAGGCACATGATTTTGCTGTGGACATAACACCATTTTCGGCGGTGCTGAGTAAACCTGTTGTTCCTAGTCAGTTGGTTGCGACCGTTTCTGCGCAGGTTGCGAGGGCCATCAACGGAAAAAGCTGCTAACCATTATCCTCTGAAGCGTCTGGCGCCGAAAGCTGTTGTTTTATCAAGTTTGCTAGATCGGCTGTCTTGAAAGGCTTGTTGACTATTCTGACTTCGCCCAGATTTTCTGGAATTATACCAAGATTTTCAGAATACCCGGTTAGAAAGAAGAAGGGCACAGCGTTGTCGCGCAGTGCTTTGGCAACCCGCAGGCTGTTCAGATTGTCGCCTAAATTGAAATCAAGCAATGCAAAAGTCGGCTTTTCGGTCGTGATGGCCGCCAGTGCAGCTTGCTCGCTTTTGCATAGAATATAATCGTCGTAGCCCGCCATCTCGAGGGTGTCTTCGATCAACATAGCGAGGAGTGTGCTATCCTCAAGGATCAGAATTTTCTGCCGCATATTTTATAAAGTAACCCCCCGATTCACAGCGTTAATTATACGTCATGTTCAAGGTGCAATCAACCAAACCACGCAACCCCAAGGTGCGCACCTTGGCAGATCACCGCTTATTTAATTTCTCGGTAAGAGCTTGTGGGCGCTTCTGTTAAGGGAAGTGTTTCTGATTGAACCGCTTCAAACGAAATACTTGCAGTCAAACCGGCTTTTTCAAAGGCGATATTAACCTCGGCGTTGAGATCCTCTTTCATCACACGCTCGATTATAAGGGAGCCAAAACCACGGTTTTTCGGGGCTTTCATTATCTTTGGCCCACCAGATTCACGCCATTCAATACGGGCGATGCTGACACCATCTTTGACGTCTGTGAAGGTGTTTACAAAAATCACCCCTGTTTCAACAGACAGCGCGCCGTACTTAGCCGCATTCGTAAAAAGTTCATGTATAGCCATGCCAAAAGGCATGGCCTGATCCGCACTAAGCTGAATATCTGGACCCGTCATTCGAATGATATGCCCACGTCCTGTTTGGTAGGGTTTGCTTTCACTTTCCAGAATTCCGGAAACCGTTGCGGAGGTCCAGTTCGACACCGTCAAAAGGTCATGGGTGCGCGCAATAGCGCTAAGCCTGTCTTCAAGACGTTCCTGATAGACAGCGGGGTCATCAACACCTTTAAGCAGAAACTTCGAAATCGAGCTTATGATCGTCAACGTATTTTTGACGCGGTGATGCAGCTCTCCCATGAGCAATTTTTGGAGCTCATTTTGCGCTTTTACTTCAGTGACCATTTGAGCTTGCTCAGTGACTTCGCGTACGCAAGCACCAATTGCAAAAATTTCTCCATCATGGCGAACAGGGTAGAAATCTGCGATCCAATCGCGCTGAACGCCCGGTGCCGCGGCTGTTTCGCCCTTTATTTCCAAATTTCTTACGGGCTCGCCTGTCTCGAACACTTGGTTATACATTGGGGACACGAGATCATCGAGATCAGGAAGCAACTCATTGAATGTGCGCCCAATATGTTCAGCCACAGAAAAACCGTTGATTTCAGCAAGGCTGTCGTTGATCCGTAACCAGCGGAAATCGCGATCTATCAGTGATAGGCCAACAGGGGTTGTGTTGTAGATATTTTCCAGTTCGCCGTATTGTTGGGCAATCTGCGTTTCCTTTTCTTTCAGGTCGGTAATATCGACAAAGGACAGCACATAGCCATCAAGCCGGTTGTCGATCGTACGATATGGCTTAATCCGCAAAAGGTAGATGGACGTGCCGTCTTTTGATTGGACTTCCCGTTCGAACATTTGGAGCGATTGATCAACACGCGATGTATCCTGTTCGAGCTTCGTGTAATCCACCAAATATGCGAGATCCTTCAACGGTCGCCCGATGTCGCGTTCCCGAATGCCAAAAAGCTTGTCTGTTCGGGGCGTGAAACTGCGCACACAATGTTCGCGATCAAGAAACAAAACAGCAATGTCAGTCGCCGCAAACAGGTTTTGCAAATCCGAA
>JAHBAO020000059.1 GCA_018500065.2 Octadecabacter sp.
CCCCTGCGCACGGCCCAGTCCGGAGGGGTTAAAGACCCCACGTTCCTGCGTTCGTGTTCCGATCCATTTCAGTGTCATTGGCTGTTATGCAACGCGTCTTCTGAGGGCTTCAGCCTCATAGTGCTTTAACATTGGCCGCGCGGCTGGTCCGTACCCTTCGCCGGTGGTCAAATCCAGTTCCGGAAAGATCGTACAAATCTCTTCAACGATCTCAGCTTCAAAGGACTTGGTTGTCTGTGGTCCGGGGAGGAAACTTTCAGTGGCAAGACCTTCGGAATAGATGACCTGATGCTGGTCGAACATCAGGTGGACGTATTCCACTTCGCCACCCTCAACGGAACGAATGCTGCGATCATTCACCAGATCTTTGGCGGCAATAAGAACCTCAGCGTTGCCAAACATCAGCTCTGCCAATGCGTCTTTCACCATGACACGGTGCAAGGGTGAAACCATTAACTCGCCGTGCTCACCCAATGCGTTTTCACGGATGCGAATAGGGGCCATCTTGCCAGTCGCGGGCACGGCGCGACGGCCGATCCATCGTAAAGGTTGTAGGCCATCATCGCGGGTCATGACCATATCGCCAGCTGTCAGCCTTTCAACGGCGCGCGGGCCATCGAGGGTTTCAATCATCGTTCCGGCGACAAAGCATGGGATCGTTTCCACCGTGACAAAACCTACGTCGGTTTCCAGAATATTGCCGCTGCCATCGGTGCTTTCGACTTCGTAGGTAAAGCTGGTCGTTTCAAAATCACTGTCTGTCGTGATGTCGAAGGTCCCATCGGCAAGCAACTTAACAGTCTGACCTGTCGGCAGCGTGATCGTTTGCCCAACGACGACAGGGTTGCCGTTGATGTGCGTTATCGTAAGCGAGCCAGTGGCGTTGTTGATGTCGTTGTCCAAGACATCAACGTTCTTGGTAACACTGTCCTGCATTGTCACTTGGTCATCCAAAGCAACAAGTTGAGTTTGTAAGGAGTCTGCGGCGATCAGAAGGTTAGAGTCGTAGCTGCTGTCCGCGACATCAGCGATACCGATCTTGATCGTATTCGTTGTGCCTACATTCACTGGGATTGTCAGCGTCATCGTGACGGTGAAACCATCCATTTCGGTGTTGAACTGGTCGGATGTGTTGTCGTTATACAGGTTGATGTTGTTTGATTGGTTGACCGTGTTGATCGTCGTGCCGCTGTTTGCGATAGAAAGCGGAACGTGTGTGCCGTTGATCCAGACACCCACCGCATCGTTATAAACAGAATTCGTATACTCTGGATACTCTTCGGACGAGAACACGAATTGCATTGTCATCACGTCATCGGTCGGGATGAAGTCCACAACCATATAGGACGCATCGTAGGTGCTGGCACCCGCGACTGCATTGAAATCAGTGTCGTTGTCAGCACCCCCCGTATTCCTGGACGTGTTTGTGGATAGGTTCGATTGTGAAGCGTTATTCGTGAACCGGTTTGCTTGACCTGTAGATAGGATTACCCCGGTGTCGCCAGGTGTAACGTTCCCCGCAACGGCATCACCATTGGAATAGATAGCCGATGAATAGTTGGACCCGGAATAGCTGGCACCCGTGACTGTAACGCCATTGCCAAAGATAGAATTGGCCATTTGTAACGCTGTGGCACTGGTATTGTATGTTAACTCCACGCCTGCAACCATCGTTCCCACCTCTTCCGAAGTTGAGACAAGCCAGACGGCTTTCACGCGAAATCATCGGTGAAATGCCTATATCTAGTGGTCGACGTTGCGACCTATGGACTATGTTGGGTCCGCTCGATGTCTGCCCTGCCTCGGGTCTATATTATTGAGTTAACTATATGTTAATGGACCGATTTTTTGGTGGTTTTTTGGTTGTTTACGTTCACGTAACGCAGGGTATGTGTCGCCAAGGCCACAGGCTTCGCGTGTCTCGAAACCGCGTGGCAAGGTTTGCATCACCGTCAAATCCTCGGTAACGCAGGGGCAATAAGGAGAGTTCCATGCCTGTCGATCCGATTGCCCTGACCGCCGACCTGATCCGCTGCCCGAGTGTGACGCCCCTTGAAGGCGGTGCGCTGCAACTTCTGGATGCTCTGCTGTCTGAAGCCGGATTTGAAACAACACGGGTCGACCGCAACGGTACCCCAAACCTGTTTGCTCGTTGGGGCGCGCGTGGGGCCAACAAATCCTTCGGCTTTAACGGCCATACGGATGTCGTCCCAGTTGGGGACCAAGCAGCGTGGACTGTGGACCCGTTTGGCGCAGAAATTCGTGATGGGATTATGTACGGGCGTGGTACAACGGATATGAAGTCAGGTGTCGCTGCATTTGCCGCTGCTGCGATTGATTTCGTAAAGGAAACCCCTCCGAATGGCGCTGTTATTCTGACGATCACGGGGGATGAGGAAGGCCCGTCCACGGATGGAACGATTGCGTTGTTGGATTGGATGCGAATCAACAACGAGGCGATGACCGCCTGTATCGTTGGGGAACCCACGTGTCCGAACACGATGGGCGAGATGATCAAGGTTGGACGGCGCGGATCGCTGACGTCGCATTTCATCGTGACCGGCAAGCAAGGCCATTCCGCCTACCCGCACCGTGCCAACAACCCGTTGCCGGCAATGGCGCGATTGGTGGACCGTTTGGCCAGCCATAAGTTGGACCAAGGTTCGGATCACTTTGATGCTTCGACCCTTGCAATTGTAACGATCGATACCGGAAACCCCGCGACCAACGTCATCCCAGCCTCGTGCAAAGCCAGCGCCAATGTGCGCTTTAACGATTTGCATACCAGCACAGATGTCATGGCGTGGATGCAAAGCGAAGTTGACGCTGTTGCAGCCGAGTTCGGGGTGAAGATTGAGATGACCACCCGCGTTTCCGGAGAAAGCTTTTTAACGCCCCCCGGTGCGCTGTCTGATCTTGTGAGCGCAGCGGTTGAGATAGAAACGGG
>JAHBAO020000098.1 GCA_018500065.2 Octadecabacter sp.
GCCGACACGCCCGCTGTCATGGCGCGGCCTGTGATTACCGATGGCAGCAAATACACGCTCGGCTGGGATGAAACCGTGAAGGGCGAGTGGTTGTGATGCGGGTCTTTTCCCTGAAATCCTGTGACACCTGCCGTAAGGCGTTGAAGGCGTTGGCGGACCAGAACCCTGAAGTCATCGACGTGCGCGCCGATGGTGTTTCAGCCGACGATCAAGCGGCGATGATTGCCGCGTTCGGGGCAGGGGTGCTCAACACCCGCTCAACCACATGGCGCGGTTTGTCTGAGGATGAGCGCGCGAAAGATCCGGCAGAGTTGCTCGCCCAGCATCCAACGCTTATGAAGCGCCCAGTTATTGAAGTGGACGGCGCGTGGTATCAGGGGTGGACCCCCGCCACAAAAGCCGCACTAGGAGTAGAATAATGCGCAACGCAGCCGCCATGTTAGGCATCATCGCAGGGATCATGGGCATCTTCGTCGGGTTATTTGGCTGGGGCATGGTCACGCTGGCAAACGAAGTGCCAGAGGCGGGGGAATGGCTGACGTTGGAGAACCCGAAGTTCATCCAATTCGCCAGCTTCGTTGCACCAATGGTCTGCATCGCAGGGGGCGCAATGGCCAAGTCGCGCGCACTGTGGGGCGGTATTGCCTTGCTGATTGGCGCCGCGCTGTTCCTCGCGGCATTCGGGTTCAACGGCTGGACGATGTTCCCGATTGGCTTTGCTGGCTTGGGCGGCCTGCTCGCGGTTGCCGCTGGCAGACCTGACGAAGAGAAAGCGCACTTCTAGCGGTTTTTGGCGAGGACGCGGTCGAGTGAGATCGGACCCGCGCCCTTTAGAACCAGTGTCACGAACACCACCATCCAGAACGCGCGTTGATCAAGGATTGCGCCCGTTGGCAGCCCGTCAAACCACTTGCCGAGGGTTTCGACATGCGCGATTCCGCCGTGACCGTAGAGGTCGGTCAGTGACTGAACGGTGACAAAACCGATCATACCAAGCGCCGCACAACGGGTGAATAAACCGACCACGATCAGTAGCGGCAGGATGTATTCCGCCAAGGTTCCTGCAACGACTACGGCCCAGTGAAAGATCGACATTTGTGAAATGTCATAGCCCACGGCCTCCATCGCTTTGGGGAAGATTTGCGCGTAGCCGCCGACCCCGGGGGAAAAGGGCGTGCCGTCCCATTTGGTCCCCGCAGAGTTCCAGAAGTAGAACAACAAGGTCGCCGCAAAAACGAAGCGGGCCAGCGTGGGCAGGATGCTGTCGGCTGATGCGTTCAGCGTGTTTGCGGTGCGGTCATAGAGTGCGATCATGGTTCAGGCTTTCAGGTATTTATTGAAATCAATGCGTTACGCGAGAGGAGTAGGCCCAAAAGCGGGCCCAGGTCGAAACCCGCACCACCATTCTGGAGGGCTTTTCCAAGAGGGTCGCCGTTGATCAACGCCGCAAGCACTGCGGCCTGTTTACGCGTTAGGGCATCAACGGCGGGGTCAAAGTCCGGGCGGGTGATCAGCGTCGGCTGCGCGACCTTGGCGATATCACCACCGTGTGTATTCGCCCACCAGATGGAATGCAGCGGGAAGTTTGAGGCGATCAGATGCACCGATGGCGCGAAACCAAACGTCACGTTTGGCAACGTATCAGGCGCGATTTTCGCCAGTGCATCGGGTTCAATCGGTGTCACATCAGCCGCGTGGTAACTGTGGCGCAACGCCAGTTCCAAGCGGGCCATTTCCTGCAGGTAGGGGACGGATTGGGCGGGGCCGAAGCCTGCTAGGAAGTCTGGCATGTCTTCGCCGTAAAACATCATCACGGGCGATGTCGGCGGATGCGCGCGCAGGTAAACCCCTGCCATTGCGCGGAAAAAGTCAGTCCCGGCCAGTTTGTTCACCACTGGAAATGCGGTTTCCAAAGCGTCGGTTAGGCTGACGGCAACGTTGTTGCGATACACATCAAAGCGTTTGGTTGCAGGCACGCCGTCAGGGTTTTGAACCCCGTCAGGCGCAGGGCTGCTTGGGTCCAGCAAGGCCGCGCGGAAATCTGATTGCGTGGTGATCATGCGAAAACCGACAATGCGGTGTCCGCGCGTTTGGTTTCCTCAACCAGCACCGCCCATTCGGGAACATCCGTGTCCCACTCAATGAGCAGCGGTTTGGGGCCGGATTTGGCAAGCGTGTAGTCAAGCAGCGCCCAGACAGGGTCCACCACTTCGGCGCCGTGGCTATCAATCAACAGCGGTGCACCGGTTTCGTCTTCATCCTCATCGTGACCGCCGAGGTGGATTTCGCGAACCGCATCAAGAGGGTAGGCGTCAATGTAACTTTGCGGGGAATAGCCGAGGTTGGTGGCGCTTACGAAGACGTTGTTCACGTCCAGCAGCAAACCACAGCCAGTTCGCGCGACGACCTCAGCTAGAAAGTCGGTTTCGGACATGTCGGATTCTGCGAAGGCCAGATAGCTCGACGGGTTTTCCAGCAGCATCTGGCGGCCAAGCGTTGATTGAACTTCGTCGATATGATCGGCCACTCGTTTTACCGTTGCCGAGGTGTAGGGCAGCGGCAAAAGGTCATTTAAAAACGCGCTCTCATGGGTGGACCACGCCAGGTGTTCGGAAAAGCTGGCAGGCTTCAGCCAGTCGCACAGGGTCTTCAGCCGTGTGAGGTGGTCGGCGTCAAGACGGCCGATCCCACCGATACTCAGACCGACACCGTGGACGGAAAACGGGAACTTTTCGGACAAATGGCGCAACTGCGCCAAAGGGCGACCACCCATACCCATATAGTTTTCAGCATGGACTTCGAGCCAACCAACGGGACCTGCGTCTTGCATGATGTCATTGAAATGTTGGGCTTTATAGCCAACGCCGGGGGTATAGGGCAGGGATGGTTTGGTCGCATCAAGCATGTGGGGCTCCGGCAGTCGCGTGCGCCCAGCCTACACCAAAACTGGGTGGCTGGGCGCGTTTTTCGTAAGGCAGCTTATGCTGGGATGTCGCGGTCCAGCTCGGTCAAAGACCCCATGCGCTCGGGGCTGTCGCCCATTGCTTCGATCACTGTATCTTCGCATGTGCCCGCTGGAACGAATGTCCATGCGTTGCCTTGGTAATCAACTGTAGATGTACCGGCGCATGTTGTGCCTGGGCCAGCTGCACAGTCGTTTTCGCCAGCGAGGGAAACGCCGAAACACTTTTCGTTTTCTTGTGCGTGTGCTGCTGTGGACAGACCAGCGACTGCTGTTGCGATGGACGCTGCAAGGGCGAGGGATGTTGATGTCTTGGACATGGTTTGAAATCCTGTTGGGTTAGTTTCAGTGATGCGCCGTGATTGGCGACTTCCCAACACTAGTGCGCAGCAACGTTTCCAATCCACTCACAGGAACGTGCATCGCGCGTGCGTTATCGCGTGTCAGGCCGTGATTTCACCTAAGGCATTGAAAACAAAAGACCCGACCGTTTTAACGGCCGGGTCTGTAATACACATCCACGCTGGAATGTTACAAAAGATCGGGCGGAGTAGCCGATTTTTCGAGTTCCGTCACGATCTCTGTCAGAGATGTTACAGACGTTTGCTTCTCACCAAGGCGGCGCACGGACACAGTGCGTTCTTCAACTTCGCGCGCACCACACGCGAGGATGACTGGCACTTTGCCCAAGCTGTGTTCGCGAACCTTATAGTTGATCTTCTCGTTGCGGATGTCGGCCTCAGCGCGCACGCCAACGGCTTTCAACGCCGCGACGACCTCATGCACGTAGTCATCCGCATCACTGATAATAGACGCAACAACCACCTGACGCGGCGCAATCCAGAACGGCAACTTACCCGCATGTTCTTCAATCAGGATACCGATGAAGCGCTCGAATGAGCCCAGCGTTGCGCGGTGCAACATAACAGGGCGGTGCTTTTCACCGTCCGAGCCGATGTAATTCGCATCAAGACGTTCAGGCAGCACGAAGTCCACTTGGTGGGTGCCGCACTGCCAGTCACGGCCAATCGCATCCGTTAGAACGAATTCCAATTTCGGGCCATAGAACGCGCCTTCGCCGGGGTTTAGTTCGGGTTCAATGCCAGCGGCACGCGTGGCCTTCAGCAACGCGGCCTCGGCTTTGTCCCACACTTCATCGCTGCCTGACCGCTTTTCAGGGCGATCTGAGAACTTGACGCTGAAGTTTTCAAACCCGAGGTCTTTGTAGACTTCGGAAAGGAACGCAATGAACTGCGCTGTTTCGTCCTCGATCTGTTCTTCGGTGCAGAAAATATGCCCGTCGTCTTGGGTAAAGCCGCGCACGCGCATGATGCCGTGCAGGGCGCCGGACGGTTCATAACGGTTGCACGAACCGAACTCAGCCATGCGCAACGGCAGATCACGGTAGGATTTCATTCCTTGGTTGTAGACCTGAACATGGCACGGACAGTTCATCGGTTTCAGCGCGTTAACCGACTTTTCACGGGCATGATCTTCGTCCACTTCGACGATAAACATGTGGTCTTGGTACTTTTCCCAGTGGCCGGAGGCTTCCCACAATTTGCGATCAACGACCTGCGGCGTGTTCACTTCCACATACCCACCAGCACGTTGCTTGCGGCGCATATAGTCTTGTAATTGTGTGTAAATCAGCCAGCCGTTCGGGTGCCAGAACACCTGACCCGGCGCTTCTTCTTGCATGTGGTAGAGGTCCATTTCGCGACCCAACTTGCGGTGGTCACGTTTGGCGGCCTCTTCGAGCATGTTCAGGTGCGCCTTAAGCTGTTCTTTGTTCTGGAACGCCACACCGTAAATCCGCTGCAACATCGCGCGGTCACTGTCGCCACGCCAGTAGGCACCCGCGATGGACATGAGCTTCCATGAATCGCCGGGCACTTGGCCGGTGTGTTGCAGGTGCGGCCCACGGCACAAATCCTGCCAGTCGCCATGCCAATACATGCGCAACGGTTCGTCACCTGGAATGGCGTTGATCAGCTCAACCTTATAGGGCTCGCCCAAGTCCTCATAGTGCTTGATCGCGCGGGCGCGGTCCCAGACCTCGGTGCGCACTTCATCGCGTTTGTTGATGATTTCTTTCATCTTCTTTTCGATCACGCCGAGGTCTTCTGGTGTGAAAGACTCTTTGCGATCAAAGTCATAATACCAGCCGTCTTTGATAACGGGGCCGATGGTGACCTGTGTATCGGGCCAGATTTCCTGCACCGCGCGCGCCATGATGTGCGCCAGATCATGGCGGATCAGCTCCACCGCAGGCTCTTCGTCTTTCATGGTGTTGATGGCGATGCTTGCGTCCGCGTCGATCGGCCACTGCAGGTCGTGATGCGCGCCATTCACGGTCGCGGAAATAGCTTTTTTCGCCAATGAAGACGCAATAGACGCCGCGACTTCGGCAGGGGTTACACCCGCGTCATAGTCACGTGAATTGCCGTCGGGAAATGTAAGGGAGACACGATTTACTTCTAGGGCCATGTGTTCGGCTCCTCGTCGGTTTGACGCCTACAAAAGCGTCCGGTTGCGGGTGATATATGGGGCGTTTTGACGGACCGACAAGGGTGCGTCAAGGGCGTAGACAACCTGTACACACCGCGACGGTACAGATGGCACACAAACGGCCAGAAATTTGGCCGGCCGTTCGCGTGTAATTGGGGCGAATAGGGGCGCGCGGGCGATTGCGCTGAACCGCGCGGCGGACGCGTCTGATCCATGTGGGCAGAATATGCGGGTTGGTGATACGCGAAAAGCTGTCTGGCGCGCCCTCTGGCAGGGCTTCGAGGTCCGTGAGGGTCTGGCCATCGCGCTGGCGCAAAGCATCGAGAAGCTTTTGGCGGGTTGGATCTGCGAGGGCTTTGAAGATGTGTTCCATGAGATGTTTGTGCGTGAGTAATGAGTTGCGTGACAATTGGGTAACGTGATTTACCTGTCGTGCAAGCTGCGCTAACGTGCGGCGGACTGTGCGCTAGGAGATTGAAATGGTTGATACATTTATAACGCCGCAGGGCCGCAAGATCGCCTATCACTTGACGGCTGGTCAGGGACCAACGGTGGTGTTTTTGGGTGGTTTCAAGTCCGATATGGCGGGCACGAAGGCGGTTTATCTTGAGAACTGGGCTGTTGAGACGGGTCGCGCGTTCATGCGATTCGACTATTCAGGGCATGGGGACAGCGGCGGTGCGTTTGAGGACGGCTGCATCGGCGATTGGTATGAAGACGCCTGCGCCGCACTCACGTTGATCGACGGTCCTGTTGTGCTGGTCGGGTCCAGTATGGGCGGGTGGATTTCCTTGCTTCTCGCACGCACCATGCCAGAGCGGGTTGCGGGGCTGGTCGGAATTGCTGCCGCGCCGGACTTTACCGAAGACGGGTTTTGGGCTGGCTTTGATGAAGCACAGCGTGCGGAGCTGGCACGTGAAGGACGGGTTGCACTGCCGTCAGAGTACGGTGATCCCTACATCATCACCAAGCGTCTGATTGAGGAAGGGCGGGACCGGTTGGTGTTGCGGGCGCCGCTTAACCTGCCTTTTGCTGTGCGGTTTTTACTTGGGACGACGGATACGTCGGTGAGCACTGCAACGGGGTTGCAGTTGTTGAAGCATGCGCAGAGCCCTGACATGCGTCTGACGCTGGTGGACGGTGCGGACCATTCGTTTTCAAGCGAGGTTTGTTTGCCGATGATTGTTGCCGCGATTGGTGAGGTTAGTGCGCCTGCGGCGAGCGGGGTCGCCCCTGCGGTGCGCAAAAGGCAAGGGGGCTAGCCCCCCGTCGCACGCGACTCCCCCCCAGGATATTTAGAAAACAAAGGCAAACGATGATTTTGTCATGAAGGCAGGTCTTTGTAGTGTTCGTTGTGATCCGTTGCTGTGAAAGCTGCCAGATGTTTCCTGAACTGAAAGAACTAGATGGTTGGCTGGCGGATCGCGAAGCCGCACTAGGTAGTATACGCGCGCGTTGCGTAAAACAGATTGTCTGGGTGGGGCAGCCTGAGAGGACGTCTGTTTGTGTTGTCTATGATCACGGGGTTTCTGCCACGGCCGCAGAGGTGCGTCCTTTGCCGGATATGATGGCCAAGGCGCTGGGCCGGGCCTGTGACGCAGGGCATTTTGGTGCAGGGCCCAAGTGACGACAAGATGGGGCATGTGCTGGCGGGTGATGTGTTCAGCCCGAACCAAACCGCGCCGTTGGCGGATCGGATGATTGCGTGGGAGAAGTCACTTTAAGGGGCGTTGTAGATTGGACCAAGATTGGGCCAAGATTGGGGTTGCGTCTGGGGCGTTGGCATGAACAATCAGACCCAACAGGCAAACAGGCAGTTTAGAAAGTAGCAATGGCAGAACCACTCGTCTTATTGCCGGGCATGATGTGTGATGCGCGCGTGTGGGCCACGCAGCTGACAGTGATGAGCTATGAGCGCCCCGTGACGATTGCCCCAGTTTGTGTCGGCGATCGGATTGAAGAAATTGCATCTGAATTGTTGTCGTGCCTGCCGTCTAAGTTCGCGTTATGCGGGCATGGAATGGGTGGCGCTGTGGCGCTTGAGGTATTACGCCGCGCACCTGAGCGGGTGATCCGGCTGGCTTTGATCGGGACCAATCCGTTGTCGGATACCCCGCAGGAGGCCGCAGATCGCGAACCGCGGATGATTGGTGCGAAGTCGGGACGGTTTGAAAGCCTGCTTGACCAAGACGTGTTGCCGCGTCACGTGGGGAATGGGCCGTTTCGCGCAGATGCTACGGCGCAACTCAAAGAGATGGCGGTGTCGCTTGGGGCGGATGTGTACGCGCGCCAAGAACGCGCGATGCAACGCCGTCGTGATCAGCAAAGCACTTTGCGTCGGATCACCCAACCGACATTGGTTTTGGCGGGGGAAGAGGACCAAGTTGTGCCGCTGAAACGGCAGGAATTTCTGGCGGAACTGATCCCGTATGCGCAACTGGGTGTGTTAACCGGGGTCGGGCATACGGTGATGCTCGAAGACCCAGAGGGCACGACAGAAGCGATCTATACTTGGATGCGCCAACCGTTGGTGCTGCGCTAAGAGCGTGAAATTAAGAAATTTTACGGCCTCCGGCGGGGATATTTATCAAACAAAGGCAAAGGCTAAAGACGGGCTTTGGCGCGGTCTTTGTGTGTAAGGGCTTGGACGGGCGCGGCTGGCGTGCCGTCCGCGCGAAAGAAGGGTGTTTTGCGCCATGTTCCGGTCAGGCGTGCGCGCGTGGTGCGTTTCAACATCGCCCAGATTAAGCGACCAAGCCCAACATGGCCGCGTTTTCCATTGGGTTTCGCCACAAACCCGTGTGTTTTTACGGGGCCGAATAGAGTACTGGAGTTTGCGTTGGTGGTCAGCAGACTGGCAGTGGAGATTTTTGGGGTGCTCATCGTGTTGAACAGCGGCGTGTTGCAACAGGGGGCATACCAACGCAGGAGCTTGTTCGATTTCCATGTGAAGGCGGCGAGGCTGTCTTGGCCTTTGGTAAACGTCACGCGGTCGGGAGTGGTTTGAAAATACGACACTCCGTCGCGGCCCGGATCAGCGTTTCCGAGCCAAACGATTGCGCGACGGCAATCGTCGCAGTGGCATTGAGCGTGGCTGCCGCTTGTTGGGGAAATGCCCGCCAGTGTCCCTGTCACACCGCCGCAGCTGCATGAAAAGGGCACGTCCGGCATTTAATTGACCGCCGCAATTTTCGCTTTAGGTTTGGCGGCTGGTTTTGTTGGTTTGGAGTTCGCATCGATGAAGTCGATCACCAGCGGGCGGATGTTGTTGCGCCAGCTTTTGCCAGCAAAAATACCATAATGGCCAGCGCCCGGTTCAAGGTGGGATGCTTTTTTGCTGTCGGGCAAGCCTGTCAGCAAAGGCAGCGCGGCGAGGCATTGGCCTGGTGCCGAGATGTCATCGTTTTCACCTTCGACGATTTTCACGGCCACAGTCGTGATCTTGCCGAAATCTACAGGGCGTCCTTCAACCGTGAAGCTGTTGGTCGCGATTTCGCGGTTTTGGAAAATACGTTCAACCGTGGACAGGTAGAATTCTGCGGTCATATCCATCACGGCAAGGTATTCATCATAAAACACATTGTGTTTGTCGTGCTCTGACGCTTCGCCCTTGGCGACGGCCATGATCTGTTTTTGGAAGGCATCGTTGTGCATTTCGCCGTTCATCGAGATGAAGGACGCGAGTTGCAGCAGGCCAGGGTAAACCAAGCGGCCAACGCCCGGATATTTGAACCCGACCCGCTGGATCATGGTCTCTTCGAGTTGGCCCATCGTCACGGAGCGGCCAAAGTCGGTGACTTCGGTGTGGTTCGCTTCTGGATCGACAGGACCACCGATCAACGTCAAAGAGCGTGGCTGGGCGTCCGGATCTTGTTCTGCAAGATATGCTGTAGCTGCGAGGGTCAGCGGCACGGGCTGACAAACCGCAATCACGTGGGTGTCTGGGCCCATCTCTTTCATGAATTCGGACAGATAAAGCGTGTAGTCTTCGACATCGAATTTTCCGGTCGAGACCGGAATATCGCGCGCATTGTGCCAGTCGGTTGTGTAAACTTCACAATCCGGCAGCAGCGACATGACGGTTTTGCGCAGCAATGTGGCGTAGTGGCCGGACATCGGCGCGACCAACAGAACCTTGCGTTTGCGTTCCTGACGGCCAACGGCGCAGAAATGGATCAGATCGCCAAACGGTTTTTCGACAACTTTGCGCACCATGATGACGTGGTCTTTGCCGTCCTCAGCCGGAACACTATCAATGCCCCAGTCGGGTTTTGTGACCATGCGGGCAAAACTACGTTCGGTGACTTCACCCCAAGCGCGCAACATTTCCATGCCCGGTCCGGGCCACATTGCGACGGCTGGATAAGATGCCATCGCCCGCGCCGAGGCCCCCAACCATTCGTTGGTGTTTCGAATGGTTTCCATCAGGTCGTATGTTGCCATATACTTCATTTGTTCGCCTTTGGCTTTTGTCGCTACCTGTGTCGCTACCTGACTGTAGTGGCCTTTTGACCCAGCCTTAAGGCGCGATGACTATGTCGCATTGACCAAAGCGCTATCGTGGCGGATAGCAATCAGAGAAAATGCTGCACCTGCACAGTAAAAGGGCGACGTTGATATGACAACATATGATTCAAGAAACAGTGAATCCACCGGTCTGGATGCGGCTTTGCCGAAGTTAGAAAAGAACATGGAACGTATTCAGGAGCTTACGCAGCGTCTTTTGGGCACCATGTCAAATAAACGTAAAGTCCCTCAGGATCTGCAGGGCCCAGAGCCAGAGCTTTACGCAAGGGCAGGTAGCGCCCTATTTCAGGAAATGGTGCAGAATCCTTCGAAGATTATTGAGCAACAAATCGGGTACTGGGGCAAAACGTTGCAGCACTTTGTTGATGCGCAACAAGCTTTGTCAAAGGGGAACCTTGAAGCGCCGGAGGATAACAC
>JAHBAO020000300.1 GCA_018500065.2 Octadecabacter sp.
ACAAAGCCACCCGCGCGCAAGCCGGTGATTTCTTGTCGCTGTGTTACAACCCAGAACTCGCCGCCGAAGTAACGCTTCAGCCGATCCGCCGCTACGGGTTCGACGCGGCGATCCTGTTTGCTGACATCCTGCTGCTTCCACAAGCGTTGGGCGCTGACCTTTGGTTTGTCACAGGCGAAGGCCCGCGTTTGTCGACCATCAACACGGCAGATGAGCTAAAGGCCTTGAAGCCTGTCAGCGCGATCCACGACACGCTGTCGCCAATCTACGAAACGGTCAAAATCCTGTCCCGCGAACTGCCGCCTGAGACTACCCTCATCGGGTTTGCGGGCGCACCGTGGACCGTTGCGACCTATATGATTGCTGGCAAAGGCACGCCGGATCAAGGTCCGGCGCATGCCTTGAAAGACACCGATAAAGCCGTTTTTGAGGGCCTCCTCGACATCATCACTGAGGGCACGATTGATTATCTGTCCATGCAGATCGAAGCTGGCGCTGAAGTTGTCAAATTGTTCGACAGCTGGGCAGGCTCGCTTCAGGGCGACGACTTCCTGAATTACTCCATCACGCCAATGGCCCGCATCGTCGCGGCGCTGAAGGCAAAGCACCCGAACACGCCGATCATCGCATTTCCCCGTGGCGCGGGCGAAAAATACGTCGGCCTACATGCTACCATCGGCGCGGACTGCATCGCGCTGGATGATGGTGTCACCGCCGCTTGGGCCGCCGCCAACGTGCAAACCGGTGGCTGCGTGCAGGGCAACCTGAAATCATCGCATATGGTGACGGGTGGCGACCCGCTGGTGTCCGAAACCCGCCGCATCGTTGATGCATTGCAGAACGGCCCTCACATCTTCAATCTCGGCCACGGCATCACGCCAGATGCGGATCCAGAGAATGTGCAGCTGATGATTGATACTGTGCGGGGCGTTTAACGACGGGTTAGACCCATTTTGCCAGTGGTGGCAGGCTCATCAGCACCGCATTCGCGTCATGCCCGGTCTCTAGGCCGAACTTCGTGCCGCGATCATAGACAAGGTTATATTCCGCATAGAGCCCGCGATGGACAAGTTGCGCATCTTTGTCCGCCTCGGTCCAATTTGTGTTTCTGCGCCCCTCAACCAAGGGCACATAGGCGGGCAAAAATGCGCGCCCCAAGTCCTGCGTCAGGGTAAAGTCAGCAGCCCAATCGCCTGTGCAATAATCATCCATAAACACACCCCCAACGCCCCGCGCGCGGTTGCGGTGCGGGATGTAAAAATACTCATCCGCCCAAGCCTTTAGCTTGGGATAATGGTCCTCGCCATGCGGGTCGAGCCATGCCTTTTGGGTGGCGTGAAAATGCGCCGTGTCCTCGTCATATTCGATGCATGGGTTCAGGTCAGACCCGCCCCCGAACCACCACGCATGAGGGGTCCAGAACATGCGTGTATTCATATGAACCGCAGGCGCATGCGGGTTCTGCATATGCGCCACAAGGCTAATGCCAGCAGCCCAAAAGCGCGGATCATCCGCCATGCCGTCCAGCCCCTTGCGGGCCATCATTGCAGCCTGTGCCCGTGTGCCCAGCGTGCCATACACAGTCGAGATATTGACCCCGACTTTTTCAAACACACGCCCGCCCCGCATCACCGACATCAAGCCGCCACCAGCGTCTTCGCCAGCGTCACCTGTGCGGGTGGTTTCCGTAACTTCAAAACGCCCTGCAGGGCGGTCAGCGAAAGGCCCTTCCGTCTGCGTGTCTTCCAAGTCTTCAAAGGCTTTCACAATCTCATCGCGCAACGTGCGAAACCACGCCGACGCTGTTGATTTCTGCTGTTTCATGTCATCCAGAGCCATGTCGTTACCCGATGTTATTGCTTATCATGCAGACCTAGCATTGATTGTCAGCGCAGGCCAAGCGCCTGCAAAACAACCGCGACCATATGGCTGCCAAAGGACCTAACTATGACCCGCTCGACCCTGCTTCTCATCCCACTCCTAGCGCTCGCCGCTTGCTCCACACCGCGCGAACAATGCATCAGCAACGCCAATCGTTCCGTCGCCACGCTTGATCGGTTGATCGCCGTGACCCGTGGAAACATTCAGCGCGGTTACGCCATTGCCGAAGTTCAAGACGTGCGTGTCTTGCGGTCCAGTTGCGAGGGAACAAATGAGGACGGATCAACGTTCCGCTTTCCATGCGAAGAAACCGAAACCTTTACCCGCCGCGAACCTGTTAGCATCAATATCGCAGAAGAACGCACTAAATTGGCACAGCTTGAAACACGGCACGACCAACAGGCCCGCGATGCACAAGAACGCATTCAACAATGCGTCGCCATTCATCCAGAATAGTTAATGTGCAGGTGACGTCGCCGGATCAATCAAGGTCCGGCCGCCGTCTACTGTGATAATCTGTCCCGTCACAAAACTGGACGCATCCGACGCGAGGTATTGCACCGCGTCAGACACTTCACCCGGTCCCGCGATGCGGCCCAACGGCGTGTTATCAATGATGTCAGTGCGGTATTCATCGTGTTCTTTTAGCTGCTGTCGCAAGCTCGATGACATTACAGACCCAAACGCAACCGCATTCACACGAATACGCGACGGCGCCAACGCAACGGCCATCGACCGCGTCATCTGATCAAGCGCTGCCGTGGAAATCGAATAGCCCAGCAAATCAGGGTTGGCGCGGCGTGCGGCAATTGAACTAAGGTTGATGATGGAACCAACCGGCCCTTCTTCTTCACCCTCGGACTGCTTGATCATGCGTTTTGAGATTGCCTGCGTCAGACGCAAGGACGTCATAAGGTTCTGATTCAAAAGCGTTTCGACTTGGTCTTCCTTTGGGTTCAAAGGGTCGGACAATTCCCTCTGGCGCGACGCATTCACAAGAATATCGACACGCTCGAAGCTATCAATCGTCATCGACATAAGGTTGTTGATAGAAAGTTTTTGGCGCAAATCGCAGGCGAAAGTCCGATAGCGTTCAGGTTCAACCTCAGATGATCCCAGCTCTTCTTCAAGGCGCTCTTCATCCATATCAGCGAACACAACATTGGCCCCCTGAGAGACAAAATGCCGCCCAATCGCGAGGCCGACACCGTTTGCGGCCCCTGTGACGATGGCTGTCTTACCGGCAATTGAAAAGGACATGAAAGCTCCTGACGCCCGATTGATTGCGGGCAGGCTAGGGGAATTTACCGTTTGGGGCGAGTCGCACGGAATATCTTGAACGCGCCAGAACCAGAAAGCTCTTCAACCCGCGCAAATTTGGCGTCGAAGTCAGCCTCGTAGGGCAAGTGACGGTTAGCGACCATGTAAAAAACACCGCGTGGCTTTAGAACCCGTGCCGCTGTCGCGATGAACCCTTTGCCAAGATCAGGGTCGCCTGCGCGACTGGCGTGGAACGGCGGGTTTGAGATGACGGTGTCATACGGGCCGCCCGTGTAAGTAAGCGCATCGGTCCAAACGTCATGCGCGCGCGGGTCATTGGTGTTCTGGGTGGCGCACGTCAGCGCAGTTTTTTCAGCCTCAATCATATCAAGGCGTGTCACACGCTCATGCTTCAGGATTTCACGGCTAAGGTAGCCCCATCCAGCCCCAAGGTCCGCAACTTCACCTTTGAGGTCTTCAAGATGACCCGCCAACAGCGCTGAGCCTGCGTCGATCTTGGTTTCGGAAAACACGCCCGCAACGGTTTTAAATCCGTCCGGTGACTTTACCGTCGTGTCCCATTTGGGCGCAGTGCCAGCCTCAAACCAGAACAACCGCCCGTGGCCTTTGGCGATAACGCCCAAAATCGGCGAGGCCTTGCGGATGTCTTTATAAATGCTTTCGACACCGTCGGTTTTCTGTCCGTCAACGATGACCAACCCGCCCGCTGCAATCGCAGAAAGAATCATGGACCGCGCGAGGGTTTTGGAACGGGGCAAAACAACCAGCGTCGCACCGCGCGCGGCACCGTTGCCAATAAAACCCATCGCGTCCCAATATTGATGATCGGGATAATAGGTCGCCTCAACGCTCACATCGCTGAGCCCCGCGAGGTCATAGCCGGCAGGCGGGCGCAGAATGTGCAGGGTTCCAGACAGGTCCAGACCTTCGTCCAGCGCGGTAAAGAGGCGTGAATATTTCATGTGAACCGAGTAGGCGCGTGGCCCTACTCTTTCTCCATTGTGCACTGCAATGGATGCTGATGACGGCCAGCAAAGTCCATCACCAGGGCAACCTTCGTTTCCGCGATCTCATGGGAAAATACACCGACCACCGCGAGACCCTTTTGGTGAACCGCCAACATGATCTCGACGGACTGGTCGTGGCTCATGCCAAAGAAGCGCTCCAAGACGGTAACGACAAATTCCATCGGTGTGTAATCGTCGTTCAAGATCATGACCTTATATAACGGCGGACGTTTGGTTTTTGGACGTGTTTCAAGTTTGACGCCGATATCGCTATCGTCATCATTGCCCCGATCAGCCATCATGTAAACGTCGTGCTGCATCATAGTCCTTTGGCGCGAGTCACTGGCACAGAGTGCGTTCAGCCGCTTAATATAACCTTCACCCCCGTTATGAAAAGGGGGGCGTGATATTCAACTTCAAAGGGCCTTTAAATGAACAAACCGAGTTGGACCATCGCTTTTGACGCTGATGACACACTTTGGCACAACGAACGCGGCTTTGCGTTAACGCATACGCGGTTTGCTGAATTGCTGGCGGACTTTACCGAAGCGGACCACCTTCATACGCGCCTCTTGGCGGCGGAACGACGTAATCTGGGCATCTACGGCTTTGGCATTAAGGGTTTTACGCTATCGATGGTCGAAACTGCGATTGAGGTGACGGACGGCAAGGTTGCGACCGATGTCATTGCCGAGCTTCTTGCAATGGGGCGTGGGATGCTCGCAGACCCTGTTGAATTGCTCCCGGGTGTTCGGGACGCGATTGAAGCCTTAAAGCTGGACGCCGACATCTTGTTGATCACAAAAGG
>JAHBAO020000283.1 GCA_018500065.2 Octadecabacter sp.
CCGCCCTCATTCGACGCACGGCATATCGACCCCTGACGAGGCTTATGCCAGCAAAACGGAACCAATGAGATTAGCAGCCTAAATAAAAACCCTGATCCACCTTAACAGGGCTGCAAACTGGTCGAAGATCTAGGACCACCTCTGTCTTCTTTCTATGATTAAATAGATTAAGCGCATCGTTCTGTTGGGTTTGAGTTGCAGGTCGACGAAGGCTTCAAAGTGAACCTAGCGCCGTTTCCCGAATGTGAGCAGAGTGGTACGCTGAGCAGGAATGTTCTGGCGACTGCGCGTGGCGAGTGTATCATGCTGGATGGGGCGCCCAATACGCACGTGGGGCTTGTTGCTGGCGAAATTGAGGTGCGATTGTTTAGTGGTGGTGCCCTATGTATCGGCTGCGAGGGCGGGCCGACATGCATGACACGCCCGCTTTTGCGAACCTAAAACGAGCCTGAAGAACGATCGACAAGGACCTGCAATGCCGAAGAAAATCCTGTTTATAATGTGCGACCAACTGCGCTTTGATTATTTGGGTTGCACTGGCCATCCGAGTATCAAAACACCCAACATTGATGCTTTGGCCGCGCGTGGGGTGCGGTTTGACCGGACCTATGTGCAGTCCCCCATTTGCGGGCCCAGCCGGATGAGCTATTACACGGGCCGCTACGTGCGCAGCCACGGGTCCACGTGGAACCGCTATCCGTTGCGGGTTGGCGAAATGACCCTCGGTGATCATCTGCGGCCCTTGGGGGTGCGTACTGTTTTGTGCGGCAAAACCCACATGCGTGCCGACCTCGCAGGGATGGAGCGCCTCGGTATTGATATCGACAGCGACATCGGGGCGCTGGTTGCCGAATGCGGGTTCGAGGTGTGGGACCGCAGTGATGGTGTTGTGCCAGAGGGTGCGGCGAAGAACCCGTCGAAGTACAAAGACCATCTTAAGGCGCAGGGTTACGATGGGCACAATCCGTGGCATTCAGCCGCGAACTCGGGGCAATCGGATGATGGCGACATCCTGTCCGGCTGGCTTCTAAAGCATGCGTCCGAGCCTGCCGCCGTGGCCGAAGAAGATTCCGAAACCCCTTACACCACAACCCGCGCCATTGAATTTATGGAGCAGGCGAAAGACGATCAATGGTGCCTGCACCTGAGCTTTATCAAACCCCATTGGCCCTACATTGTACCCGCACCCTATCACGACATGTATGGGGAGGCTGACGTTTTGCCCGTCAAGCGGTCCGAGGTAGAGTTGGACGATCCGCACCCCTTGATGGAAGCCTATTACGGCTACCGGTATTCCCAGGCGTTTAGCCGTGATGAGGTGCGCAAAGCAGTGATCCCCGCATACATGGGGTTGATCAGCCAGATCGACGACCAGATCGGGCGATTGATGACCTATCTGAAAGACAGCGGGCAGGCGGAGGATACGCTGATCGTGTTTACCTCTGATCACGGGGATTACCTTGGCGATCACTGGATGGGCGAAAAGGATCTGTTTCACGATCCGTCTGCCCGCGTTCCGATGATTGTTGTGGACCCCAGCGCGCAAGCAGATGCAACGCGGGGTCAGGTGATCACCGATCTGACCGAGGCGATTGATCTGGCGCCCACGTTTATTGAGTATTTTGGCGGCACCGTGCCTGATCATATCCTTGAGGGGCGTTCATTGCTGCCAGCACTGCACGGGCAAGCGACCACGCCAAGGGACTACGCGATTTCGGAATATGATTATTCCACGCGTATCCACCTGCGCCACCTCAGCCCGAACGCAAAGTCCTGCCTTTTGACGATGGTCTTTGATGGCCGCTTCAAAATGATCTGGGTCGAGGGGCATCGCCCGATGTTGTTTGATCTTGAAACCGACGTGGACGAGTTCAATGACCTTGGAGCGGATGAAACCTACGCCCCCGAAATCGCACGGCTGTCAGCGTTGATGTTCGATTGGGCGCGCCGCCAACACAACCGCGTCACACTTTCGGACGAAAAAATCGACACTGACATGTGCCATGATGATGCGGCTGAGGGCGTGTATCTTGGGTTCTGGGACGAGGCCGAACTTGCTGCTTGGAAGGCAAAGAACGACCCCGACTAGCCTATTCGCTTAAGTGACCGCACGACGTTCGTTGAATTCGGGGCGCTGCCATTCTTTCGTTTCCATAACCTCGCGGATATGGGTGACCGAGTCCCAGATATCGACGTAGCGCACGTAAGGTGCGGCAAAGCCAAAACGCAGGATATCAGGGGCGCGGAAATCACCGACAACTCCGCGTGCTATCACGGCCTGCATGATTGCGTAGCCATTTTCGTGCGTTAGCGAGACTTGCGATCCACGCCCCTTAGCGTCCCGCGGGCTGGCCAATTCAAAGCCCATGCCGCCCAGTTCCTGTTCCACTAGTGCTATGAACAAATCCCCCAATGCCATGTTTTTCTGGCGCAACACGTTCATATCCACGTCTTCAAACACCTTCAGCGCGGTTTCCAGCGCCAGTGTCGCCAATTGCGATGCGGTGCCGGTCAGCATGCGGTCGATCCCTGCGTGGGGTTTGTAGTCTTGCGTAAAGCTGAACGGCTCTGCGTGGCCGTGCCAGCCGGGCAGGGGTTGGTTCATATCAGCCAAATGGCGTTTGGCCACGAAGACAAACGCAGGCGCACCCGGCCCACCGTTGAGGTATTTATAGCCACAGCCGACCGCGAAATCGGCGTTACATTCATTGAGCTGTACGGGTAGGGCACCAGCAGAGTGGGCCAGATCCCAGATTACCAAACCGCCAAGGTCATGGGCGCGTTTGGTGATGCCTGCCATGTCATAAATGCGGCCGGTTTTGTAATGCACGTGGGTCAACTGCACGAGGGCAAGGTTTTCACCAGCCTCTTCAACAGCTGCCTCAACCTCTTCGGGCATGACGCAGCGCAGCTCGCAGCCCATGATGTTGGCGACCTCAGAATTGATGTAAACATCCGTGGGGAAATTGCCGATCTCGGACACGATGATCTTGCGGGTCGGGCGCATGCGCAGCGCGCCCATTAGAAGTTTGAACAGGTTAACTGAGATGGAATCGCACACGATGACTTCGTCAGCCTCGGCCCCGATAAGCCCTGCAATCGCCGCCCCCGCGCGCTGGGGGGCAGGATACCAATCCGCGTCATTCCAGCTGCGGATCAACCCGTTGCCCCATTCCTCTTTTACGGCAACCTCTAGGCGCTCCATCACACCAAGCGGCAGCGCCCCCAGCGAATTGCCGTCTAGATAGATATCGCCCTCAGGCAGGGCAAAGCGGTCGCGGATGTGGGCGATGGGATCAGCGCTGTCCATTTTTTCGGTGTCGGCGCGGGTGATGGTGTCTTGCGTGGTCATTGTTTTATTCCTGCTATGCTGCGGTCAGACGATCTTTGACGAATGCCAGACGTTCTTGATGGTCATATAATTGTCG